>JANPKR010000125.1:0-5202 GCA_031426175.1 Hydrogenophaga sp.
CACCCGGGCCGGCATGCTCACCAACCCGCTGCGCGACCGCTTCGGCATCGTGGCGCGGCTGGAGTTCTACACCTCGGAAGAGTTGGGCCGCATCGTCAAACGCAGCGCCGGCCTGCTGAACGCCCCCATGGACGAAGAAGGTGGCTTCGAGATCGCGCGCCGCTCGCGCGGCACGCCGCGCATTGCCAACCGCCTGCTGCGCCGTGTGCGCGACTTCGCCGATGTGAAGGGCACGGGGACCATCACCAAAGACATCGCCAACCGCGCCTTGGCCATGCTCGATGTGGACCCGCAGGGCTTCGACCTGATGGACCGCAAGCTGCTGGAGGCCGTGATCCACCGCTTCGACGGTGGGCCAGTGGGGCTGGACAACATCGCGGCCAGCATCGGCGAGGAGCGCGACACGATCGAAGACGTGATCGAGCCCTATTTGATCCAGCAGGGTTTCTTGCAGCGCACGCCGCGCGGGCGCATCGCCACGCTGGCAGCCTACCGGCACCTCGGGGTGGCACCGCCCGTGTCGGACAACGGGCTGTTCCAGCCCGGCAACTGAAGCCTTCTATCCCATGACCCTCTCCACAGCTCAACGCCGCTGGGGATGGGGCGCGGCAGGGGTGCTGCTGGTGCTCGCATTCTGGGCTGGCTGGCTCTGGCGCCACCCGACGGTGGACGCGGTGGAGTTGCGGTCGGCACCCCTGGTGCGCAGCCTGCAGTTCTCGGCCCGTGTGGCCACGCTGTCGCGGGTGGAGATCGGCAGCACCATCACGGGGCGGGTGCAGGCGGTGCGGGTGGAGGAGGGCGCCCGCGTTCGCCGGGGCGACGTGTTGTTGCGGCTGGAGTCCGACGAACTGGCCGCTGCGCTGACGCAGGCGGTGGCGGCCGAGCGCCAGGCCGCCGCACGGCTGGCGGGCCTGCGCAGCACCGGGCGCACATCCGCCCAGGCCGCGCTGGCCCAGACCGAAGCCACCGTGCGCGCTGCCCAGGCCGAGCTCACGCGCACCGAACAATTGGTCGCGCAGGGTTTCTTGAGCGCCTCGCGCCTGGACGAAGTTCGTCGCGCCCTGGACGTGGCCCGGGCCCAGCAGACCAGTGCACGCGCGCAGACGCGGGCCAACGAAGAATCGGGGACCGACCTGGTTCAGGCCCAGGCGCAGTTGGCGGTGGCACAAGCCACCACCCAGGCGGCGCAGGCCCGGCTGGCCCAGACCACCTTGGTGGCACCGGCCGACGCGCAGGTGCTGCTGCGCGAGGTCGAGCCCGGCCAGATCGTGCAGCCCGGCAAGGCCTTGCTGGGTCTGGCGCTGGTCGGCCCCACGCAAATCGTGGCACCGGTGGACGAGCGCTTCCTCGACCAGCTGCAGACCGGCCAGGTCGCCCGCGTGGTGGCCGACGCGTTTGCCGGGCAGCCGCTGGCCGCGCGGGTGCTGTCGATCGCCCCGTCGGTCGACGCACAGCGCGGTGCCATCGAGGTCAAGCTCACGCTGGACGCGCCTGCACCAGATTTCCTGCGCGAAGACATGACGGTGTCGGTCGAGGTGGAAACCGCGCGGCGAGACAAGGCGCTGGTGTTGCCGCTGGCCGCCCTGCGTACCGCGCTGCCCGACGGATCGACCGCCGTGATGGTGAATGACGCGGGTGTTGCGCGCAGCCGTGCGGTGAAGCTTGGTTTGCGCACGCTCGAGGCCGCCGAGGTGATCGAGGGTCTGGTCGAGGGTGACGTGGTGTTGATCGGCGGCACACCGCAGGCTGACAGCCGTGTGCGCGTGCGCCGGGTGCCCTGGCAGCCGGGTCAGCCATTGGCGCCCGGTGCGGCGGCGCCCGATGCTGGTGCTGCGCTGACCAACGCCATGGGCCGCTGAGGATCCCATGAGCGCCTGGCTGGGATTTGAACGCCGTGTGGCTCTGCGCTTTCTGCGCGAAGGGCGCATGCAGACCGTGCTGATCATCGTGGGCGTGGCCGCCGGGGTGGCCGTGATCGCCTACATCTCGGCGCTCATCAGCGGCTTGCAGACCAACACCCTGAACAAGACGCTGGGCGCGCAAGCGCACATCACGCTCAGCGCGCCCGATGACGTGGTGGCGCTGCCGGCGGTCAGGGCGCCGGGCACGACCACCCTGACCGAAGCCCAGCCGCGCGCGCAGCGCCTGCGCTCGGTGGCCAACTGGCAGGCGCTGGTGCCGCAGCTCGAACGGCTGCCCGGCATCGCGGCGGTCTCGCCCATGGTGGCCGGGGGTGGGCTGGCGCTGCGCGGCGAGGCTTCGCAATCCATTTCGCTGGTCGGGGTGGAGCTGGACCGCTACGACCGCATCGTCGGCCTGCGCAGCAAGGTGGTCAGCGGCACCGCGCGGCTGGCGCCGGGCGAGGCCGTGGTGGGCCGCGACCTGGCGGTCGATCTGGGCGTGCGCGTGGGCGACCGCCTCACGGTGCAGACCACCACCGTGAGTGAATCGGTGCGTGTGACCGCGCTGGTCGACTTCGGCGTGAAGGAGCTCAACCGCCGCACCGTGATCGTGCCCTTGCGGGCCGCGCAAAGTCTGCTTGGCCTGCCCGGCGGCGCCACCACGATCGACCTCACGGTGAACGACGTTTGGGCCGCGCAAGGCCTCACCGATGGCCTGCGCCGGCAGCTGCCCTACCAACTGGAGAGCTGGCAGGAGAGCAACGCGCAGTTGGTGTCGGCCCTCAACGCGCAGTCGGTGAGCACCAGCCTGATCCGGGGCGTGGTGCTGGTGGTGGTGGTGCTCGGGATTGCCAGCGTGCTGGTGGTGTCGGTGGTGCAGAAGCGCCGCGAGATCGGCATTCTGCGCGCCATGGGCGCCACGCGGGCCCAGGTACTGCGGGTGTTTCTGGTGCAGGGCGCGGTGGTGGGCGCGGTGGGCTCGGTGCTCGGCATTGCCCTGGCCGTGCTGATGATCTGGCTGTTCACCACCTTCGTCCGCGGCTCCGACGGTCAGCCGCTGTTCTCCATCGCCTTGCCACCGTTGCTGGCGCTGCAAGTGGCCGTGCTGGCCACGGTATGTGGCGTGTTGGCCGCCATTGCGCCGGCCCGCCGCGCAGCGGCCATGGACCCGGGCCAGGCCATACGCATCTGACGCGATGAGCACCCCCGACGCCCTTGCGCTGATCGAACTCAGCGATGTCCGCAAGACCTACAACGCCGGCCTGCCCAGCGAAGCCGAGGTGCTGCACGGGTTGAACTTGCGCGTGATGCCGGGTGAATTCATCGCGCTCATCGGCCCTTCCGGCTCGGGCAAGAGCACCTTGCTCAGCATCATTGGCCTGCTCGAACGCATGAGCTCGGGCACCTACCGTTTTCAGGGCGAAGAGGTGCAGGGGCTGGACGACAACGGTCTGACCATGCGCCGGCGCAACAAGCTCGGCTTCGTGTTTCAGTTCCACCATCTGCTGCCTGCCTTCACCGCCCTGGAAAACGTGACCATGCCCGCGCTGATGGCCGAGGGCAGGGTAAGCGCGGCGCAATGGGCGAAGGCTCGCGAGTTGCTGGACGCGGTGGGGCTGGCCCAAGCCATGGACAAGCGGCCATCCCAGCTCTCGGGCGGTATGCAGCAGCGCGTGGCCATCGCGCGCGCGCTGGTGATGGAGCCGCCGCTGGTGCTGGCTGATGAGCCCACCGGCAACCTGGACACGGCGTCGTCCGACGATGTGTTCGTGTTGCTTCGGCGCATGCACGCCGAGCGCGGCGTGTCCTTTGTCGTGGTCACGCACGACCCGCGTCTGGCGGCGCGCTGCGACCGGCTGGTGGAGCTGGTGGATGGGCGAATTTCCCGTGACGAGCCCATCGTTCACCCCTAGAAAAAACACCAAAATGCCGTGCCAGAATCCGGCATGACCGCCACCCCCCAGCCTGCCTCGGAGACCGCGACCACAGCGTTGTACCGCGCGGCTCTGGGTCCGGTGAACGTCGGCCGATACCTGAGTGTGTTTGCCCGCTTCGACGAGGCGGGACGGGCCGGCCCCGGCTGGAACTGGGCGGCTGCACTGCTCACCCTGAACTGGCTGGTTTTTCGCCAGCTCTGGGTTGCAGCGCTGTTGTATGTGGCCGCGGTGGAAGGCCTGGCCCTGCTGATTCTGGGGCTGGGCCGGGGATGGCTGGCCACGCCTTCGCTGGCCGAGTGGGGATTTCTGGGCGCGATCTTCGTGTTGAGCTGCGTGGTTCCAGGCGTGTATGGCAATGCATGGCTGCACGCCGATACCCGCCGGCGCATGACCCGCGCGGTCAGGGAGGCCAAGACGGTGCGCGAGGCGTGTGGTGCCCTGGCACAACGTTCAAGCTCCCGCCGGCGTTTGTGGGCACTCGCGGTCATCAATGTTGTGCTGGTGGCCGGTGCGGTGGGGAGTTACTTTGGCTTGTCTCGTTGGGTGTCCGGCCCGCGCCCGCCGCCCACACCCGCGGCGCGGGTACCCGATGTGATCGTGCCGGTCTCACCGTCGCGCACTGTTGCTGAAACGCCCGCCGTGCCCGTTGCTGCGCCCTCCAGTGCTCCCGCAGAACCCCTGAGCGAGGCTGCGCCCGCGCCCCCACCCCAACCCGCAGTCCTGGCGCCAGCTCCCCCCGAGCCTTCTGCCGGGGCGCCCGGGCCTGCACCCCCGCCCATCCCTCTCCGCCCAGTGCCGGTGGAGGGCTTCGCCATCAATGTTGGCTTGTTCGCCGATGCCGCGAACGCCGACCGCGTTTTCAGGCGCTTGCAGGCAGAGGGCTTGCCGGTCTTCATCCAGGTAGTGGACTCGCCCAATGGTCAGCGCACCCGGGTTCGGGTCGGTCCGTTCGCCAGCCGCGCGCTGGCCGACGACGCTTCGGTGCGCATCCGCGCGCTGGGGTTGGAGGCCGTGGTGTTCCGGCAGTAAGCCGGCATTCAGAAGGCCTGTGCTACATTGCCAATCCATGAAAGCGCGCAACTTCTTTGCCTTTTACTTTTGGTTCTCGGTCCCCGGCGGACGAGAGGCGAGGCTGTAAGCGCATCACCGAATCTCGATCAAACCGCCGGAGCCCACAGCCCGGCGGTTTTTTTTCGACCCCGTTTCCCCACCAGCAACACCAGCCCCAGGAGCCCCGTGATGACCGCGAAACATGCCCCCGCCAGCAGCGACGCCTGGCACACCCGTTCGATCGACAAGACCAGCCAGACCGACGACGAACGCATCAAGGACATCACCGTGTTGCCCCCTCCCGAACACCTGAT
>JANPKR010000126.1:0-4270 GCA_031426175.1 Hydrogenophaga sp.
ACTTCCATAAGTCCCGGTCGGCGCAGCACCTCGGCGTACAGCCCTTCGGTGGGCAGGAACAGGATGGCGAAGTCGGTGGTGTGTGGTGGCTCGAGGTACTTGTCGGCCATGGACTTGGCCTCCAACTTGATGCGCTGCTCCAGACCCCGCGCTGCGATCTCGGCGCCCTCGGCATCGGCGCGTTGCTGGGCGTCGAGCAGGCGCTCGTAGTCTTCGTTGGGAAACTTCGCGTCGATCGGCAGCCAGCACGGCACGCCGTCGTCGCTGCGACCGGGTAGCCTGATGGCGAAGTCCACCGTGAAGCGACTGCCCGGCTTGGTCATGACCTGCGTGGCGTACTGGTCGGGTGCGAACACCTGTTCGAGCAAGGCAGCGAGCTGCGCCTCGCCGAACATGCCGCGCGTCTTCACGTTGGTCAGCAGATGCTTCAAATCGCCCACGCCTTGGGCCAGCGTCTGCATCTCGCCCAGACCCTTGTGCACCTGCTCCAGCCGGTCGGCCACCTGCTTGAAGCTCTCGCCCAGGCGCGCCTGCAGCGTGCTCTGGAGTTTTTCATCGACCGTGGCGCGCATCTCGTCGAGCTTGGCGGCGTTGCCCTGCTGCAGCTGCATCAACTGCGCCTCCAGCGTGGCACGCACCTCGGCCAAGCGGCGCGAGTTGGCCTCGCTCAGGTCCTGCAGCTGGCGCGTGAGCGTGTCGCCCAGCGTGCCGCGAAGCTGCACCAGCTGCTGGGCAAAGGCGTCGATTTGCGCGTTCTGCGTGCGTGTGGCTTCAGCGCCCTGGCCGGTGATCGCTTCCTGAAAGGTGGCGAGGGTCTGCTGCAGTTCCTGGCGCGCTGTGCGCGATCCCTCGGCCAACTCGCGGCGCAGTTCGCTCTCGACACGCTCCACGCGCGCCGTGGTCTGCTGCAGTTGGTTCAGCAAGGTCTGGCGGTGAGCCAGTTCGTCTGCGTCCACCGCAGGCTTGCGCAGCCACAGCGCCACCTGCAAGAGCACGCCGATGGCGGCGAGCAAGAGCAGCGCGATCAGCAGCGCCGAGTCGGTCATCAGCGCGCGCTCTTGCCGATGATGTCGGCATTGAGCGGTGTCAGCGGCTTGCCTTGGGTGAGGTAGGCAATCACGTTGTCGGCCGCCAGCTGGGCCATGGCGCGGCGCGTCTTGAGTGTGGCACTGGCGATGTGCGGTGTGAGCACCACGTTGGGCACGGTCAGCAGGTCGGGATGCACCTTGGGCTCGCCCTCGAACACATCCAGCCCGGCGGCGGCGATCACGCGGTTGCGCAGTGCCTGCGCGAGCGCGGCGTCGTCCACGATGCCGCCGCGCGCGATGTTGACCAGCGTCGCGGTGGGCTTCATCTGCGCGATCTCGGCCGCACCGATGGTGTGGTGGTTTTCCGGGCTGTAGGGCAGCACCAGGATGAGGTGGTCGGCGGTCTTGAGCAGCGTGCTCTTGTCCACATAACTGGCCTTGCATTCGGCCTCGGTGCCTGCATCGAGCCGCGATCGGTTGTGGTAGATCACGTTCATACCGAAGCCGTGTGCGCCGCGGCGCGCGATCGCCTGGCCGATGCGGCCCATGCCCAGGATGCCCAGCGTGCTGCCGTGCACCTCGGCACCGGCAAACATGTCGAGCGCCCATTTGTTCCATTCGCCGGCGCGCAGGAAGTGTTCGCTCTCGGTCAGACGGCGGGCCGTGGCCATGATCAACGCGAAACCGAAGTCGGCGGTGGTCTCGGTCAGCACGTCGGGTGTGTTGGTGGCGAGCACGCCGGCTGCGCTGAGCGCGGGCACGTCGAAGTTGTTGAAGCCCACCGCGATGTTGGCCACCACGCGCAGCTGCGGGCAGGCCGCGGCCACCGCGCCGTCAATGCGCTCGCTGCCGGTGGTGAGCGCGCCCACCTTGCCCTGCAGGCGGGCGATCAGTTCAACAGGCGAGAGCACGCCGTCGGAGTCGTTGGTGTCCACGTCGAAATGCTGGCGCAGATGCTCCACCACGTCGGGGAAGATCTTGCGGCTGACGAGGATGGAAGGCTTTGTCATCGGTGTATCTCCAGAAAATCAGGCAAACCAGAGCCAGGTCATGAGCGCAAACAGTGGCACCAGAATGCCCACCGACCAGACCATGTAACCAAAGAAGCTGGGCATCTTCACGCCGCGGTCTTCGGCGATGGCCTTGACCATGAGGTTGGGAGCGTTGCCGATGTAGGTGTTGGCGCCCATGAAAACGGCGCCGGCCGAGATGGCGACCAGCGTGGGAGCAAGGGCGTTCATCAGCACCTGTGGGTCACCACCGGCGGTGTTGAAGAACACCAGGTAGGTCGGCGCGTTGTCCAGGAATGAGCTGAGTGCGCCCGTGGCCCAGAAATACATGGCCGGGTTGGGTGTGCCGTCGGCATTCGTCACCGCGTTCACCACCGCGCCGAATGGTCCGTTCACGCCCGCCTTGAGCATCGCAATCACCGGAATGATGGTGAGGAAGATGGCGGCAAACAGCTTGGCCACTTCCTGCATCGGGCCCCAGCCGAACTGGTTGCTTTCGTGCGCGCTGGTTGGGGTGATCTTGAGCGAAACGAGCGTGACGACGATCAGGCCGATGTCGCGGACGATGCCCGGCAGACCCACGTCCGTGCCCGCGATGTTGAACACCACGGACGACTTCCAGATTCCGCTGAGCAGCACCAGAAACACCACCACGCCCAGCAGCGCGAAGTTGACACTGCCATCGAACCCGAGGCGCTGCGTGTCCGGCGTGGGGTCCACCGGGCGCAGCTCTTCTCGGCGGTGGTAGTACCACCAGTCGATGGCATAGAACATCGCCAGCAGGACACCGATGAGAAACAGCGTGTGGCCCCAGAGGTGCGTCACGGTCCAGAAAAAATCCACGCCCTTGAGAAAGCCCAGAAACAGCGGCGGATCGCCCAGCGGCGTGAGTGCGCCCCCTGCGTTGGAGACGATGAAGATGAAGAACACCACCACGTGCGCCTGGTGCTTGCGGTTGTCGTTGGCCCGAATCAGCGGACGGATCAGCAGCATCGAAGCGCCGGTCGTGCCCATGAAGCTGGCCAGCACCGCGCCGATGGCGAGCAGCCCCGTGTTCAAGCCCGGGCTGCCGTGCAGGTTGCCGCGCACAAAGATGCCGCCAGCCACCGTGAACAACGCTGTCAGCAAAATGATGAACGGGATGTACTCGGCGAATGCTGCGTGCACCACCGCCACACCGGTGGCCGCTGGACCGAAGGTGACGGCAAACGGGATCAGGAAGGCCAGGCCCCAGGCCGCAGCCACCTTGCCGAAATGGTGGTGCCAGAAGATCGGTGCGACCAGGGGCAACAGCGCGATGGACAAGAGCACGCCTGCGAACGGCACACCCCACAAGACCGACAACTGAGCGCCATCCAGATCGGCTGCGCGCGCAAGTCCGGGCAGCAGTGCACCTGCAAAGGCCAGCGTCTGCACGCTTCGTTTGTTCATGAAAGTCTCCGCAGCGAAACGTTCAGACAGCGAGCAGGTCCACTTCAAACAGCAGCGTGGCGTTGGGCGGAATCACACCACCTGCGCCGCGTGCGCCATAGCCCAGCGCAGCCGGAATCACCAGACGGCGCGTGCCGCCCACGGCCATGCCCTGCACGCCCTCGTCCCAGCCCTTGATGACGTGACCGGCACCCAGCGGAAATTCGAACGGCTGTCCACGGTCCTTGCTCGAGTCGAACTTCGAACCCTGCACGCCGTCGTTGAAAAGCCAGCCGGTGTAATGCACCTGCACCGGACGTCCGGCCTTGGCGACTTCGCCGTTGCCGACCACGGTGTCTTCGTATTGCAGGCCGCTGGGGGTGGTGATCATGGTGTCTCCTGGGTTTGAAAAGAAAGGGGAATGAGGCGCGATTATTCCAGCCAGGTCGTGAACGATTCGACCGGCTCGCGCGGTGTGTGGAATCCGTTGACCTTGTCGCTTGGGTCGGCATAACCCAGGGCCATGCCGCAGACCAGCATCTCGCTCTCGCCGGCACCGATGTGCGGCAGGATGATCTTGGCAAAACCGTTCCACGCGGCTTGCGGGCAGGTGTGCAGGCCATGACCGCGGGCCGCGACCATGATGCTTTGCAGGAACATGCCGTAGTCCACCAGCGAGCCGCGACCCATCACGCGGTCCAGCGTGAACATCAGGCCGACCGGTGCGTCGAAAAAGCGGTAGTTGCGCTGGTGTTGCGCGTGCATCTTGTCCTTGTCGCCTTTGGTGATGCCCAGCAGGCCATACAGGCTCCAGCCGTTTTC
>JANPKR010000127.1:0-14380 GCA_031426175.1 Hydrogenophaga sp.
CTCGTCCCAGGCCCAGAAGGCCTTGGGCAGCTTCGCGGTCTTGCTGGCTTCGATGGCTTTGGGCGAGAGCGCGTTGAAGCTGATACCGGGCGGCAGCATCAGGCCTTTTTGCGAACCGCTGATGGAGACGTCCACGCCCCACTCGTCGTGGCGGTAGTCCGCGCTGGCCAGGCCCGAGATGGTGTCCACCAGCAGCAGGGCGGGGTGTTTCGCTGCGTCGATCGCCTTGCGCACGGCAGCGATGTTGCTGGTCACACCGGTGGATGTTTCGTTGTGCACCACGCACACCGCCTTGATGCTGTGCGCGGTGTCGGCCTTCAGGCGTTCCTCGATCAGGTGGGGCTGCACGCCGTGGCGCCAGCTCGCGGGCACGCCGTTGTCGGTGCCGGGCAAGGCCACCACCTCGGCCTTGAGGCCCAGGCGTGTGGCGAGCTTGTTCCAGAGAAAGGCAAAGTGCCCGGTTTCATACATCAGCACGTGGTCGCCCGGGCTCAGTGTGTTGACCAGCGCGGCTTCCCAGGCGCCGGTGCCCGAGGCTGGGTAAATCATCACCGGGTGTCTGGTCTGAAAGATCTTCTGCATGTCGGCCAAGACCTTCAGGCCCAGCATGCCGAACTCGGGGCCACGGTGGTCGATGGTGGGCAAGCTCATCGCGCGCAGCACGCGGTCGGGCACGGGCGAGGGACCCGGAATCTGCAAAAAGTGGCGGCCGGTGGGGTGAAAGTCGGTGGTCAGCATGGCGGATTTTGGTTAGGTGATCAGCTCATTTTTTGCATACAAAAATAATCTGTCAACCGGATCAGCCCTAGAATCCAAGAAAACCGCCCAAATTTTGAATACAAAACATGACGGCCCAGATTTTCTCTTTGCCTCCCGCCGCCCTGCACGAGCAGGCCACCCACCGGTTGCGGCAGATGCTGGTCGAGGGGCAGATCGCCCCTGGCGCCAAGCTCAACGAACGCGAGCTGTGCGAGGAGCTCAAGGTCTCTCGCACGCCGCTTCGCGAAGCCATCAAGACCCTGGCCGCCGAGGGCCTCGTGGAGCTGGTGCCCAACCGCGGCGCGGTGGCGGTGCAGCTCAGTGAGACCGATGTGCACAACACCTTCGAGGTGATGGCCGGGCTGGAAGCGGCCTCCGGCCAGCTCGCTGCAAAGCGCGTGACCGACGCAGAGCTCGCCGAGATCAAGGCCCTGCACTACGAGATGCTGGCCGCCTACACCCGGCGCGATCTCTCGGCCTACTACCCGCTCAATGCCGCCATCCACCGCGCCATCAACGCCGCCGCGCGCAACCCGGTGCTCACCAGCACCTACAACCAGGTCAACGCGCGATTGCAGGCATTGCGCTTTCGCTCCAACCAGGACGGCGAGAAGTGGAGCCGTGCGGTGAAGGAGCACGAGGCCATGATTCAGGCGCTGGAGGCGCGCGATCCAGCGGCACTGGCCAACGTGTTGACCACCCATCTCAACAACAAGCGGGACGTGGTCATCGAACAGTTGCGCTCCATGGAAGTGCAGACGATGCAGCAGCCAGGAGCCGACGAATGAACGCACCCTTGCCCCTGAACGTGACCCGCGAAAAATCTTCGTCGATGCAGGCGGACGCGGTGTACGAGCGCGTGGCCGGTATCAGCAACGAAGTGGCCGGCCAGCTGGCGCGCCGCCTCACCCAGGAGACCCGGGGCGAGGTGCTGTTCAGCCCCGCCGACCGTGGGCGCTACGCCACCGACGCCTCGATTTACCAGCAGATGCCGGTGGGCGTGTTCGTGCCGCAGGACGCCGACGACGTGCGCATGGCGCTGGACATCTGCCGCGACCTGGCCGTGCCCATCGTGCCGCGCGGCGGCGGCACCAGCCAGTGTGGCCAGACCGTGGGCGCGGGTCTCGTGATCGACCACACCAAACACATGCGCCGTGTGCTGGACGTGAACGTGGAAGCGCGCGCCGCCACGGTGGAGCCGGGCCTGGTGCTCGATCATCTCAACGCGCAGCTCAAACCGCACGGCCTGTGGTACCCGGTGGACGTGTCCACCAGCGCGCAGGCCACGCTGGGCGGCATGGCCGGCAACAACTCGTGCGGCAGCCGCTCGGTGGCTTACGGCAACATGGTGCACAACGTGCTGGGCGCCCAGGCCTGGCTGGCCGACGGCAGCCTGGTCGACTTCGGTGACCACGCCAGCGCGGGCCCTCAGGCCAAAGCCATCGGTAACTTCGTGCGCGACCTGGCCCTGGAGCACGCCGACGAGATCGACGCGCGCTGGCCCAAGGTGCTGCGCCGCGTGGCCGGCTACAACCTCGACATCTTCCGCAACCAGAACGAAAAGCCGTACACGCACGACGGTTCGGTGAATCTCTCGCACCTGCTCATTGGCAGCGAAGGCACGCTGGCGCTCACGCGCTCACTCAAGCTCCAGTTGCGCGAGTTGCCGCGCGCCAAGGTGCTGGGCGTGGTGAACTTCCCCACCTTCTTCCAGGCGATGGACAGCGCCCAGCACATCGTCAAGCTCGGCGAGGGCATGGCCGTGGGCCAGCTCACCGCGGTGGAACTGGTCGACCGCACCATGATCGAGCTCTCGCTGAAGAACCCGGCGTTCGCGCCCACCATCCGCACCGCGCTCTCGCCGCACATCAACGGCGGCAAACCAGCGGCTGTGCTGCTGGTGGAGTTCAGTGGCCCGAGCAAGGCCGACATCGCGCACAAGATCCGCGAACTCGTCGAGCTCATGGGCGATCTGGGCCTGCCCGGCAGCGTCGTGGAGATGGTGGACGACGCACCGCAGAAGAACCTGTGGGAGGTTCGCAAGGCTGGCCTGAACATCATGATGAGCCTGCGCGGCGACGGCAAACCGGTGAGCTTCATCGAGGACTGCGCCGTGCCGCTGGTGCACCTGGCTGAGTACACCGACGCGCTGACCGAGGTGTTCGAAAAACACGGCAGCCGGGGCACCTGGTACGCCCACGCCTCGGTGGGCACGCTGCACGTGCGGCCCATACTGGACATGCGCCGAGGCGGTGCCGCCAAGATGCGGCAGATCGCCGATGAAGCCAGCGAACTGGTGCGCAAGTACAAGGGCGCCTACAGCGGTGAACACGGCGACGGCCTGTGCCGCGGCGAGTGGATTGAGTGGCAGTTCGGCCCGCGCATCAACGATGCCTTCGCCCGCATCAAGCAACACCTCGACCCCACCGGGCTGCTCTCGCCCAACCGTGTCATCAACCCGCCCAAGATGGACGACACGCGCCTCATGCGCTTCCCGCCCAGCTACAAGGTGGTACCCATCCAGCCTGTGCTCGACTGGAGCGCGTGGGATGTGCAGGCCGACCCGGTGACCGAAGTGACCACCGCACCCGGTACCGGCGAGGACCCGGCGCGCGGCCTGGCCAAGGCGGTGGAGATGTGCAACAACAATGGCCACTGCCGCAAGTTCGACGCCGGCACCATGTGCCCGAGCTACCGCGTGACGCGCGACGAACAGCACCTCACGCGCGGCCGCGCCAACACCCTGCGTCTGGCGCTCAGCGGGCAGATCCCGGGCCTTGCGGGCAGCGATGCGCTCACCAGCGAGGTGGTGCGCGAGGCCATGGATCTCTGCGTGGGCTGCAAGGGCTGCAGGCGCGACTGCCCCACCGGCGTGGACATGGCCAAGATGAAGGTCGAGTTCCTCCAGCACTACAAGGCGAAACACGGCCACACGCTCAAGGACCGGCTGGTCGCGCAACTTCCGGACTACGCGGCCTGGGCTGCGCGGCTGGCGCCGGTACTCAACCTGCGCAACCGCATTCCTTTGCTGGCTTCGCTGTCTGAAAAATGGCTGGGTCTCTCGGCCCAACGCAGCCTGCCGCGGTGGGACGCACAGCATTTCTTCAACGCTCCCGTGAAAACGGCCACGCGCGCCGAGGTACTGGCCGCCGAGCGCGGGGTGGTGCTGTTCGTCGACACCTTCAATGGTTACTTCGAATCGGAGAACGCGCACGCGGCCGTGAAGGTCCTGCAAGCGGCGGGCTACACCGTGCACGTGGCCACCAAAGCCAAAGACGACGGCAAACACCTGTGCTGTGGGCGCACGTATCTCGCCAGCGGCATGGTGGAGCAGGCCAAAGAGAAAGCGCGCGAGGTGGTGCAAAGCCTGCTGCCTTTTGCGCACAAGGGCATCGCCATCGTGGGGCTGGAGCCATCGTGTCTGCTCACTTTGCGCGACGAAATGCTGGTGATGGGCTTGGGCTCGGCACCACAACAGATTGCCGAGCACGCCTTTCTGTTTGAAGAGTTTCTGGCCCGCGAAGCCAAGGCCGGGCGGCTTGACGGCTTGAAAGCGCAGCTCAAGGCGGTGGACAAGCCCGTGTTGCTGCACGGCCACTGCCACCAGAAGGCGTTCGACGCAGTCTCACCCATCCTGGAGGTGCTGCGCTGGATTCCGGGTGCGAAGCCTCAGCTGATCGAGAGCAGCTGCTGCGGGATGGCGGGCAGCTTTGGTTATGAGGCATCGCACTTTGAAGTGTCCATGCAGATGGCCGAGCTCAGCCTGCTGCCGGCGGTGCGCGCCGAGCCCGACGCTGTGTTGGTGGCCGATGGCACCAGCTGCCGTCACCAGATTGCGGATGGCGCGCAGCGCGAGGCGGTGCATGTGAGCCGCTTGCTGGCGGATCTGCTGGTGACGTAATCGATTTTCAGAACGGTTTGAAGACCGCCTGGAAGATGGTGGCCATCAACAGCAGCCACCAAGCCACCAGCGTCCAGCCGATCCAGCGCCGGGGCACCCAGACCACCAACGGCAGCAGGGCCATGCACAGCATGACCAGCCCCATGTCGACCGCTTGGTGGCCCACCAGCGTCACGTGGCCTTTGAAGCGTGCGTACCCGCTGTGGGTTTCGGTGACGATGGCCAGCAGCCCCAAGGCAGCGATGAAGGCCGCGCACAGGGTGCACAGCGTTCTGGCCCAGGCTGAGGGTGCCTTGGTGGGGAGTGTCATGAGGCGGAGATTGGACGCTGGATGTTCGGGCTGCTCACTTGCGCTGAAAAAACCAGCGAATCAAGCCTCTCTCCCGGATGGGCTCGGGCAACGCCCGCCACCAGCGATTGCCCAGGTGTTCGGCGAACAACCACACCACCACAACGGCCAGGCAGGCCAACACCACCACCGTCCAGTCCCAAACTGTCATGGCGTTTCCGGAGGATGGATAGACATGGATCGCATCTTAAGCAAACGCAACGAAAAAGGCCCCGGAGCCGAAGCTCCGGGGCCTTTTCAGATCTTGTCAGCGCAAGGCCGACAGGGCTCAGTAACCGCCGCGACCGCCGCCGCCGCCACCGTAGCCGCCACCGCCGGAGCGATCGCCACCACCGTAGCCGCCGCCACCACCACCGCCGCCGTAGCCGCCGGTGCGGGGAGGACGTGCCTCCATCGGACGGGCTTCGTTCACCGTGATGCTGCGGCCGCCCAAGGACTGGCCGTTCATGCCGGAGATGGCTGCTTGCGCTTCGGCGTCATTGCCCATTTCGACAAAGCCGAAACCCTTGGAGCGACCGGTGTCGCGTTCCATCATGACTTTGGCGCTGTTGACAGAGCCGAATTCGCTGAAAGACTGTTGCAGGTCTTCGTCGCGAACGGTGTACGGCAGGTTGCCGACGTAAAGTTTGTTGCCCATGAGGACTCCTCAAATTAACTGAAAACAAAAGCGATGGGGTCCCGAAAGCACAACTAACTCTAAAAGTACCGCCGTAGCGCGCGAAACTGACCGATCACCTGACTTGTACGCGCGAATGGACACGCGAACGTGTTGATTATGCGCTACGGGAGCCTGGTCCCTTTGTCCGCGCATTTCCCAAGGCTTTTGTATCGATCAGCTCGCGGGCCAATCGATGCTGCGCCGACTCTCGAAAGACCGGGGCAAGCCGGTGACGGGGTCATCAAAGCCGATACCGCGCGCCAGCAGCCGCAGCGGTTCGGCGAAGTCTTCGGCGCCGTCTGGGCCGCGCAGAACCGTGGGGTAGAACTGGTCGCCCACAATGGGCGCGCCCAGGGCGTTCATGTGCACCCGCAGCTGGTGGCGCTTGCCGGTCACGGGTGAAAGCCGGTAGCACGCCCAGTTGCCGCGCACCTCGCACCGTTCGATGTGGGTCTCGCTGTTGGGCTCTCCCGCCGACTCGACCATGCGAAAGAAGCTGTGGCTGTCTTCATCGATCCGGCTGCGGCGTGTGAGCGGAAAGTCGAGCTCGGGGCGGTGGGGTGCGATCGCGTCATACGACTTGTGCACCGCGCGTTCGCGAAACAGCGCCTGGTAAGCGTTGCGGTCCTCTGGGCGCACGCTGAACAACACAAGCCCGGCAGTCTCGCGGTCGATGCGGTGGATGGGGCTGAGTGTGTCGATGCCGGTGCGGCGCTTCAAACGCACCAGCAGGCTTTGCTGCACATAGCGCCCGCCGGGCGTGACCGGCAAAAAATGCGGCTTGTCGGCCACCAGCAGGTGCTCGTCCTGGAACAGCACGGCCTCTTCAAACGGGATGGTGGGCTCGTCGTCGAGATGGCGGTAGTAGTGAATGCGTGCGCCGGGCTGGAAGGCTGCGTCGGGTGGCAGCGGCTGGCTGTTGTCGTCCAGTACCTCGCCGCGCGCCAGGCGAAGGTGCCAGGCTGCGCGGTCCACCACGCTCAGGCGGTCTGCCAGGAAGTCCAGCAGCAGCGGCCAGGGGGCCGGTTTACCGGGGGGCAGGGCGACGCAACTGGCGGACACGCCGTTGCGCGCGGGGATGTGTGGACTCTTCGGCGGGCGTGCCACGCGGGGTTGCCTGGGTTTCAGGCCCGGCGGAACACCAGGTCCCACACACCGTGGCCCAGCTTCAGGCCCCGATTTTCAAACTTGGTGAGCGGGCGGTACGCCGGCTGGGGCACGAAGCCGTTGCCGTCGGCTTCGGCGGTGTTCTGCAGCAGCGGCTCGGCGCTCAGCACTTCCAGCATCTGGTGCGCATAGGGCTCCCAGTCGGTGGCCAGGTGCAGGTAGCCCCCGGGCTTGAGGTGGCGCGCGAGGCGGTTCACAAACGCTGGCTGGATCAGGCGACGCTTGTGGTGGCGGCTCTTGTGCCAGGGGTCGGGGAAGAAGATGTGCACACCGTCCAGGCTGGATTCGCCGAGCATGTGGTCCAGCACCTCCACCGCGTCGTGGCGCAGGATGCGGATGTTCTCCAGACCCTGCTCGCCGACCAGTTTGAGCAGCGCACCGACGCCGGGCTCGTGGACTTCGCAGCACAGGAAGTTGTCGCCGGGCCGCACGGCAGCAATGTGGGCGGTGGCTCCGCCCATGCCGAAGCCGATTTCGAGGATCAGCGGTGCGCTGCGGCCAAAGGTGGCGACGGCGTCCAGCGGGCCAGGCGTGTAGTTCAACAGGAAGCGCGGGCCGTGTTGCTCGAACGCCCGAGCCTGACCGGGGCCCATGCGACCGGCCCGCAGCACATAGCTCTTCACCTCGCGCAAATAGGGCGCTTCGCTGGGAGGGGTGCGCGGCTGCGCATGGCGGGGGTCGGTCATGGTGGTGGAGGGTGCGGCAAAGGCGTGGATTCTAGGCCTGCCATGCGTTGGCCCAGGCGCGGGTCCAGGCGCTGAGTGCCTGTGCCACGCCGCCGGTCTGGCGTGGCAGCCCCAGGGCCAGGGCCGCTGCGTTGAGTGTCCGCACGGGATCGGACAGGTCCAGCGGCTCGGCGCCGTTCTGTTTGCTGAGTTTTTCGCCGTTGGCACCCAGCACCAGAGGGGTGTGACGGTAGGCCGGCATGTGCAGACCGAGTGCGCGCTGCAGCAGGATCTGGCGCGCCGTGTTGTCGGCGAGGTCTTCGCCGCGAACCACATGGCTGATGCCTTGTGCGGCGTCGTCCACCACCACGGCGAGCTGGTAGGCCCACAGACCATCGGCGCGTTGGAGGATGAAGTCGCCGACTTCGGTGGCGACGTCCTGTGTCTGGGGGCCCAGGCGGCGGTCGGTCCAGACCACCTGGGCCGGGTCATGGATATGGAAGCGCCAGGCGCGCGCGGGTTTGCCTCGCAGGCCGCCGTTTTGCGGGCGGCAGGTGCCGGGGTAGACGGCGATGTGGTGGCGTTCGCGGCTCGCGCCTTGGGCGTGCAAGGTGGCTTCGATGTCCTTGCGCGAGCAGCCGCAGGGGTAGGCATGGCCCTGCTTGATGAGGTGGTCCAGCGTCTGCCTGTACATCTCGCCGCGCTGCGATTGCCAGACCACGGGCTCATCACTCACCAGGCCACAGTAAGCCAGTTGCTGCAAGATCAATTCATCGGCCCCGTGCACACAGCGCGGCGCGTCCACGTCTTCCATGCGCACCAGCCAGCTGCCGCCGTGGGCGCGGGCATCAAGCCAGCTGGCCAGCGCTGCAACCAGTGAGCCCGCGTGCAGCGGGCCGGTGGGGGAGGGTGCGAAGCGGCCTCGGTATGTCACCCCCACGCTCCACCGCTGGCGCGGGTCGCTGCCCCCCGAGGGGGCGGTTTCGCCTTGGGGCGGCCCGGCGGCGAAACGCGTGGCCTCCATCTTCGCGCGCTAAAAACGGACTCAGGCGAGTTCGAGCGCCATTTCCAGGCCCGAAACAAACGCGTCTTCGACTCGGTGGCCCAGGCACCAGTCGCCGCAGGCGCCGATGCCCAGTGCCTTGTCGAACAAGTGGCTCTTGCCCAGCGGGGTTTGCGTCTGCGCGAATCGCCACCGGTGGGCCACGGCGAAGGTGGGCGTGGCGCGAATGCCGGTGATTTCGGCAAAGCCTTTGAGCAGCTTGGCCTTGACGCGTTCGGCGTCGTCTTCCAGGTGCTTGGTGGACCAGGCCGGGCTGGCCTGTATGGTCCAGCGTTCGATCGGGTCGCGGCCGGGCTTGCTCGATTCGCGGGCCAGCCAGCTGATTCGGTGGTGTGTGCTGCGTGCGGCGTTCCACTGCGGGCCGAGGTGGGCGAGACCGGGCTGCATGGCCTGCGGGTAGGCGACCATCAGCGTCCAGCAAGGCGCTACATGCACGGGAGCCAACGCTTGACGCAGTTCGGGCGCCAGGCCCGAGGCGCGCAGCAAGTCGTGCACCTGCGGGTGCGGCATGGCGAGCACCACGCGGTCGAAGCCACCCACCACTTGTTGACCACCGGCGCTGTCTTCGGTTCGCAGCTGCCATTGCTCGGCGTGCAGGGCGTCGCGTTCAATCTGGGTCACGCGGGTGTCGATCAGGGTGTTGGTGGCCAGCGGCTGGCCCCACAGGCCCACCAGCGCGTTCATGCCGGGCGAGGCGACAAAATGCGGCTCGGTGGGGGGTGGTGCGCTCGCCAGCACATGGCCGAACTCGTCAAGCACACGCACGGTGCTGGCGCTCCATGGGCGCACCACCGAGGTGGCGTTGCTGCGCAGCGCGGTCTCGAAGCGCGCGTCGCGCACGGTGAAGTATTGCGAGCCGTGGTCGAAGCCACCGAACTCGGTGCGCCGGGTCGACATGCGACCGCCCAGGCCCCGGCTTTTCTCAAAGAGCGTGACGCGATGCCCGGCTTGCACCAGTGTGCGTGCACACACCACACCCGCCATGCCGGCACCCACCACGGCGATGTGCAAACCCGCCGGCTTTGTGGTCTTGGCTTGGGCGGCAGAAGTGTTTGAGGCGCGGGCCTTGGGGGATGTGGTCATGTCTCGTGGCGCTTTCTGGTGACGCTTGATCGGGCTGGGTGGAGTGCTGTTGACTGTAGCAGCCTGCCTGCTGAATGCGGGCAGACATCGGGGTCAGGACTGGTGGTGGTGGTTGAGCAGTGCCGAACGTGTCGTCGGGCTCTTCAGTTGAGCCAGCCACCATCCCAGGGCCCTGCCGGTATCGGCCTGGCTGCGGGGCAGGCGCCAGGCGTATGCCACGCGCAAGGTGCGGTCTGGCCGCTGCACTTGTTTCACGACCAGCCGACCGGCTGCGATGAAGGGCTGCGCCAATGGCAGCGGGAGGAAGCCGCCGCCCAAGCCGCGCAATTGAGCTTCAAGCTTGTGCTGCATGGTGGGGACGGTGAGCACGTCTTGCCCTGGCAGCAGGTTGTGTGTGACACCGCGCCCGCGCTGTGCGCTGTCGGCCACGGCCACGGCGCGGTGTTCGCGCAGTTCTTCGTCGCACAGGTTGTGGGCCACGCCGGCCAAGGCGTGGTGGGGTGCCACCGCATAGACGAAGGTGATGGGGCCCAGCGGTGCCGACTGGATCTCGGGCAACGAGAGATCGCTGGGCACGCCCAGCGCAAGATCCGCCTGGCCCATCTGCAGTGCCTCCACTGTGCCCGAGAGTGTCTCTGCCCGCAGTTTCAGCCGCGTGGGTGCGTCCTCGGCGTAGAAGGCCTCGCAGAGTTCGAACAGCGTGGCGCGCGCGATGATGGCGTCAGCGGCGATGGTGAGCTGCGGCTCCCAGCCGGTGGCCACGCGTTTGACGCGTTGCGCCACCGCATCGAGCTCGTTCAGCAGGTATTGGCCCGAGCGCAGCAGTTCGGCGCCCGCCGGCGTGAGCACGGCGCGCCGGGCGCTGCGGTCGAACAGCAGCACGTCCAGCGCGTCTTCCACCTGACGGATGCGGTAGGTGAGTGCGCTGGGCACCATGCCCACCTCGCGCGCGGCGGCAGCCATGCTTCCCAAGCGCGCCACCGCCTCGAGCAACCCAAGGTTTTCGGGGGACAGGGCGGCGCGCGGGGTGGAGGTGGCCATGGTGGTGCAGGGTCCGACTGTTCAAACCGTTTGAATGATGCCATCAAATCCGTGCAGTCTCAAAGGCCATGCACGCGCCCACAATCCGACTCGTGCCCGCAAAAACGACCCGGTGTCAGCGAGGCCCCACCCCGATGGAAAGGAACTCACCATGCTCCAGATTCGACGCTCCGACGCGCGCGGCTACGCCGACCACGGCTGGCTCAAGAGCTTTCACTCGTTCTCGTTCGCCGACTACTTTGACCCGGCCTGGATGGGCTGGGGCAACCTGCGCGTGATCAACGAAGACCGCATTGCCCCGGGCACCGGTTTCGGAACGCATGGCCATCGCGACATGGAAATCATCAGCTACGTGCTGCAGGGCAACCTGGCGCACAAGGACAGCATGGGCAACGTCAAAGGCATCCCGCCCGGCGACGTGCAGCGCATGAGCGCCGGCAGCGGCGTGCGCCACAGCGAGTTCAACCACGCGCCCAACAGCACCACCCACTTTCTGCAGATCTGGATCGAGCCCAATGTGACGGGCATCGAGCCGGGCTACGAGCAGAAGAGCTTTGCCGACGACCAGAAGCGCGGGAAGCTGCGTCTGGTGGCCTCCAACGGCGGCGCCGAGGGCTCGGTGCACATCAACGCCGACGCGGCGATGTATGCCGGTTTGCTGGACGGTACCGAGACAGCAGAGCTGGCCTTGAACCCGGCGCGCAAGACTTATGTGCACCTCGTGCGCGGTTCGCTCGATGTGAATGGAGAAACGCTCCAAGGCGGGGACGCAGCTGTGCTGGCCGCCGAGAATCACCTCAAGCTGGCCAACGGCCGGGACGCCGAAGTGCTCGTGTTCGATCTTGCTGCCTGAATCTTTTCGATTTCCTTCAACCCGCGCCCGAACCGCGAACGGCGCATTTTCTGAAAGCCATCCCATGACCAAAGTTGTTGTCGTTTATCACTCCGGCTACGGCCACACCCAGCGCATGGCGCAATCGGTTGCCGAAGGCGCTGGCGCCGAGCTGCTCGCCATCGACGCCGAGGGCAATCTCCCCGAAGGCGGCTGGGAGACCCTGGCCGCAGCCGACGCGATCATCATGGGTTCGCCCACCTACATGGGCACCGTGAGCTGGCAGTTCAAGAAGTTCGCTGACGCATCCAGCAAGCCCTGGTTCAGCCAGCAATGGAAAGACAAGATCTTTGCCGGCTTCACCAACAGCGCCACGATGAACGGCGACAAGCTGTCCACGCTGCACTACCTGTTCACCCTGTCCATGCAGCACAGCGGCATCTGGGTCGGCACCGGCCTGATGCCTTCCAACAGCAAGGCCGCGCAGCGCAACGACGTGAACTACGTGGGCTCGTTTGCCGGCGCCATGGCTCAGAGCCCGTCGGACGCGGGTGCCAATGAAATGCTGCCCGGCGATCTGGAGACGGCGAAGTTGTTCGGTCAGCGCGTGGCTGCGACCGCGGCCAAATTCAAGGCTTGATGCCCAATCTCCGTTCGCTCTGAGCCTGTCGAAGGGCCTCCACATCCGCCGGCCCGCACAGGCTTCGACAGGCTCAGCCCGAACGGCGGTGGGCTCAGCCCGAACGGGGTTTTGGGTTGGCAGCGTCGTACCATCGCGGCATGAAATTCCTGAGCATCATTCCCTGGGCAGACTGGCTGGCGCTGGTCTGCTTTTTTGCTTTGTGGACCGGCTACGCCTGGTTCGCCCGCGTGTGGGGGCGCAAGGTGGGCTCGCTCATCCAGACCACCAACCGCTACCGCGGCTACTGGATGACGCAGGCCACGGCGCGCGATCCGCGGATGATTGATGGCGTGATCACCCAGACGCTGTCGTCAACGCCGGCGTTTTTCTCGTCCACTTCCATCCTCGTCATCGGTGGTCTGTTTGCGCTGCTCGGCACCACAGACAAGGCGGCGGAGCTGATGAGCGAGATTCCATTTGCGCAGACCACCACGCTGATCGTCTTCGAGTTCAAGGTGCTGGTGATGGTGGCGATCTTTGTGTACGCCTTCTTCCGTTTTTCCTGGTGCATGCGGCAGTACACCTTTGTGGCTCTGGTGATCGGCGCGATGCCCTCGGCTGAGGACTTTGACGCGGGCAAGTTCGACCGCGAACATTACGCTCGCCGCGCCGCGGCCATGGTGGGCGCAGCCGCCGAAACCTTCAATGATGGCTTGCGCGCGTACTACTTTTCGTTCGCGGCGCTGGCGTGGTTCGTATCTCCGCTGGCGATGGTGCTGGGCACGCTGGCGGTGGTCGCCATTCTCTACATGCGCGAGTTTCGCTCCGAGGTCCTGCACATCCTGAAAGAAGATGTGACACCGCTGCCCTGAGGCCGAGGCAGGGGGTGCAGACTCCTAAAATGGGGCGATGTTTCTACACCTGCGCCTGCACACCGAATTCTCCGTCGTCGACGGCACCAACCGCATCGATGAAGTCGTGGCCGCCGCGGCCGCCGACCGCCAGCCCGCGCTGGCCATCACCGACCTGAGCAACCTGTTCGGCGCGGTCAAGTTCTACAAGGCCGCGCGCGCTTTGGGCGTCAAGCCCATCATCGGCGCCGAGGTGATACTGCAGGGCTTCACCGAAGAGACGCCCGGCGCCATGCCCGGCAGCCACCAGCCCGCTGCTCCCCGCGTGCTGCTGCTGGTGCAGGACCATCAGGGTTACCTCAATCTGAGTGAACTGCTCGCCCGCGCCTGGACGCGCAACGAGAGCCGGGGCCAGGCGCTGGTGCACCGCGACTGGTTGCAGGAATGCAATGCGGGTTTGATCATGCTGTCGGGCGCGCAGGCCGGCCCGGTGGGGCAGGCGCTGATGCAGGGCGACACGCAGCGAGCCACCGACATGGCGCTGCAGCTCTCGACGATGTTCACCCATCGCTTCTACATCGAGCTGCAGCGCGCCGGACGCGCCGACGACGAGCGCCACGTGACGCAAGCCGTGCAACTCGCTGCACGCCTGCACCTGCCGGTGGTGGCCACGCACCCGGTGCAGTTTCTGGAGCCCGACGGATACGAGGCACATGAAGCGCGCGTGTGCATTTCCGAAGGCGAGATCCTGGGCAACAACCGGCGCGTGCGCCGCTTCACGCGCGAGCAGTATTTCAAGAGCGCCGAGCAGATGAGCGCGCTGTTTGCCGACGTGCCCTCGGCCTTGACCAACACAGTGGAGATCGCCAAGCGTTGCAACCTCACGCTGGTGCTGGGCAAGCCGCAGCTGCCCAACTTTCCCACGCCGCTGATCGATGGTGTGCCCATGCCGATGGCGGACTTCTTCCGCCAGTCGTCGTTTGAGGGCCTTGAGGAACGACTGGCCCACCTGTACCCCGACCCGGCCAAACGCGACGCCGAGCGTCCGCGCTACGTTGAACGCCTGGAGTTCGAGATCAACACGATCCTGAACATGGGCTTCCCCGGCTACTTTTTGATCGTGGGCGACTTCATCAACTGGGCCAAGAACAACGGCTGCCCGGTCGGTCCGGGCCGGGGCTCCGGCGCTGGCTCGCTGGTGGCCTACGCACTCAAGATCACCGACCTCGACCCACTGCAATACAAGCTGCTGTTCGAGCGATTCCTGAACCCCGAGCGGGTGTCCATGCCCGACTTCGACATCGACTTCTGCCAGACCAACCGAGACCGGGTGATCGACTACGTCAAGGACAAGTACGGCAAGGACGCGGTGAGCCAGATCGCCACCTT
>JANPKR010000128.1:0-2386 GCA_031426175.1 Hydrogenophaga sp.
CATCACGGCCATGGAGCCGCGCGACGCGTCGCACCCACCACACCGTGAAGAACAGCATTGCCAGCACATACGCCGGCACCATTTGCCAGCGCGCTCCTTCGGTCACGATCTGAAAGATGGCCAGCAGGACCCCGGCGGGCGCAGCGTGGCGCAGCCACCGCACAACTCTCGGCAACGGGACAGCCAGTCCGATGAACGCCAGCGAAACGCCGAGCAGCAACAGGGCTTCAAACGGCCTCATCGCTCGGTCAGCACAGAGCGCATCCCCGGCCTTGCCAGCATGGGCTTGGCGCTCCAGCTCTTCTGCGGCATGACAGTTTTCTCCTTGGCGTCGGCCACGTCGGGGCCATGACGTTGGTGACTGACGCGTGGTCATGTTTCCTGCCAGACGCCGCCCTGTCTGTTCATCACCGAACAGATGCGCCATGCCAACCACCCCAAACTTCGAGAAAGTGCGGCGCACCAGTCCGCGGGGCATTTCGCTCCTTGGGCAGATGACGTCGGTCCACCCAACAACACCCACCTGCCCCAACCGATGGTCACGACGGTACTCAAGTGGACCCTCATCCTCATCGGCGTCATCGCGATCCTGATCATGGTGGCCCTGGCTGCACCGGTGAACCTCTGGCGCACCGGTGAAGTACCGCTGCCTGGACTGCAATACCAGCCACCCGCGCGCGACACGTTGAGGCCCACGCGCGTGTGGGTCGATACCGATGCCGCCTGTGGCACCGGCGAGCGCCGGGACCCCGACGACTGCCTAGCCCTGCTCTCGCTGGCGGGTGCAGCGGGTATCGACATCGTCGGTATGTCTACCGTCTTTGGCAACGCGCCGGTTGCCGAGGCAGACAAGGTGACGCGCGCACTGGCACAGGCGCTTGCGGGTGACGCAGGCCTCCCGGACTCGGCCGCTCCGACAGCTCGGTCCGTTTTCAAGGGTTGCGGTGCCGCTGCATCGGCGTGTCTCGAAGACGGCGGCAGCCTGGACGCCCAGGTCGCATTGCGGCAGGCCCTTCAACAGGGCATCCTGGATGTCGTGGCGCTGGGGCCATTGACCAATCTGGCAGCGGTGCTCAACCGAGAGCCCGCCCTGGCGCTTCGGGTCACACGCGTCGTTGCCGTCATGGGTCGCAGGCCGGGCCATCGCTTCCACCCCAGCGAGAACCGCGCCACTGGCGCCATGCTGTTCGGCCATGGTCCAATCTTCCGAGACCTCAACGCCGTTCTCGACACCCAGGCGGTCTCGGTGGTCCTGGCCTCTGGCGTCCCTGTGGTCTTCATTCCCTACAGTGCGGCGCGGCAGGTCATGCTGACCAGCAGCGACCTCGACCGCATCGGCCGCCTCGACCATGCCGGGGCATGGGTGGCCCAGCGAAGCCGCGCGTGGCTCCGGTTCTGGCGCAACGAAGCCGGGCTCGATGGCTTCTACCCCTTCGATCTGATGGCGGCTGCGTATGTGCGCAACCCGGGGCAGTTCCGTTGTGCCCGCGTGAGCGCCTGGGTGGGCAAAGACGCTCTGCTGCCCTGGTTCGGTGGTGGCCCGGCGCTGTTGGTGGCTCAGGAAGCTGGCTTGCAAACGTCAGCGACGACCAAGACCCAGGCGCTCTACTGCGATGTCGCGCAGGTCAAGGTCAGCGAGTTGTTTCCTTAGGGCGCAGCCTTCGGCAAACGGAGTTCCTGAACAGCCCGGTTCAAGCAAAAGGTCTCAACGCCGCTGGCCGATCCAGCAGCGCTGCGGTGTTTCGAAACGCTACGAAATGGCGACCAGGTGCGGTCTGATCCGGCGTCGCCCGATCCATTCACATTCACACCCATCGACAAGGAAATCCATCATGAACGTTGAACCACTCATTTCGTTTGGTGGCCGCTGCGAAGAGGCGCTGGAGTTCTGCAAGAAGGCAGTGGGTGCCGAAGTGACTGCGCTGATGCGCTGGAAGGGCAGTGTTCAAGGGCATGACGCTGGCGATCAAAGTGGCCGACGATGCTGAAGCGAAGCAGGTCTTCACCGCACTTGGTGAAGGAGGGCACGTCAACATGCCGTTGAAAAATACCTTCTGGACATCTTCGTTCGGCATGCTGACCGACAAGTTCGGCGTGCCGTGGGTGGTGAACGTGACGGCGCCAACGTCCTGAGTTCGCCATGAGCACGACGCGACACAAATCCGCCATCGAACTGCGGCGCCACATCGAGCGAGTGGCCGAGCAACGGCGCGCCAGCAGCTTCGCTCCACCTTCGCCAGCCAAAAAGCTCTTGACGACTTCCAACTTGAACTCTGTTTGATACTTCTTCATGGAACTCCTTGAAGTTCGTCCAACTCTTGGGGTCAGTTCAAACCCGGGGCGGTTCAGCCGGGGGGCGGAAGTCCAATGACCGCTGCGGGGCAGT
>JANPKR010000129.1:0-13991 GCA_031426175.1 Hydrogenophaga sp.
GCCAACCAGCTGCTGGTGCAGCGCCTGTTGGCGCAGCGCGCCGATGTGCGCCTGCTGCTGGCTGGCGACGCAGAGCACGGCTTGCAGCTGGCACGCACGGTGCAGCCCGACGTGGTGCTGATGGACATCAACCTGCCGGGCATGAGCGGGCTGCAGGCGATGGAGCACCTGGCTGCAGACGCAGCCACTGCGCACATCCCGGTCATTGCGATCAGCGCGCTGGCGATGCAGCACGACATCGACAAAGGCATTCAGGCTGGCTTCTTCCGTTACTTGAGCAAACCGATCAAGATCGACGCCTTCACCGAAGCGCTGGACGCGGCCCTGGACCTGGCCGATCGGCCGGAGGAGGCGTCAGCCAAAGCAGTTGTTGCACAGTCGGCACCCGCGGCAACTTCCGCAACGAACTCAGAGAACTCAGAGAACTCAGAGAACCCAACGAAAGCACATACGCCATGATCACTGCGAGTGAAATCCTGGGCGCCCGCGTCCTCATCGTTGACGACCAGGAATCCAACGTGCGCATGCTTCAGCGCTTGCTGTCAGACGCCGGCTACAACCAGGTCACGGCGACCATGCAGCCGGCTGAAGTGTGTGCACTTCATACGCTGCACGACTTTGACCTGATCCTTCTGGATCTGCAGATGCCCGGCATGGACGGCTTTCAGGTCATGGAAGCCCTGAAGACCATCGAGCGCGACCCATACCTTCCGGTGATCGTGCTGACCGCGCTGCCCGGGCACAAACTGCGTGCGCTGAATGCCGGGGCCAAGGATTTCATCAGCAAGCCCCTGGACCTGACCGAGGTCCACACCCGCATTCGCAACATGCTCGAAGTGCGGTTGCTGTACCGCCAGCTGGCGCTGCACAACAGCCAGCTGGAAGCCACCATCCTCGAGCGTACGCAAGAACTGCGGATCAGCGAAGCGCGTTTTCGCAGCCTGACGGAACTGGCATCCGACTGGTACTGGGAGCAGGACGAAAACGGGGCCTTCACGAAAGTTTCAGGGCCGGTGCTTGAAATGTTGGGCGTCCAGGTGGATGCTTTGATCGATACGCCGCCAGGCGCCCAGCAGACCGGCTGGAACGAATCCGAGCGCTCGGCATTGCTCAAACGCATCGCCGCGCGCGAGCCTTTTCTGGACTTTCACCTGAGCCGCCAGGAGGTGGACGGGGAACATAGGCAGTTCCGCGTGAGCGGGCAACCGATGTTTGACCGCACTTGCCGCTTCATCGGTTACCGAGGTGTGGGTGTCGAAGTGTTGACGGACAGCCATTGAATGACTGCCTTGATGCCTCGGCAGCCACCGCTGAATTTGTCACCCCAGTCTGAACTGCACAGCGCGCGCCTCAACCATCTGCTGGGCTCGTTACCGGACGTGGACTTCGACCTCATGGCGAGGTACCTGGAGCCGATCGCCTTGCGCTTGGGCGAGTCCATCTATGAACCTGGCAGCCCTTTGCATCACGCCATCTTCCCGACCACTGCCATTGTCTCGCTCCACTACGTAACCGAAACCGGCGCATCGGCGGAGACGGCCGTCGTCGGCCAGGAAGGTATGGTGGGTCTGGCACTTTTCATGGGCGGCCACACCACCGCCAGTTCAGCCCGCGTGCTCGTGGCTGGTGGCGCTTTCCGAATGCCGGCGGGCCAGTTGCAGCAAGCTATCGGTGCCGTCGGACGAATACGCGCGTTGATGCTGCTTCACACCCAGTCGATCATTGCCCAGCTCACAGTGCTCGCTGCCTGCAACCGGCATCACCCCATCGAACAGCAGTTCTGCCGCTGGTTGCTGTGCGCCCTGGACCGTTTGCCGTCGGACGACCTGGTGATGACCCAGGAACTCGTCGCCAACACATTGGGTGTGCGCAGGGAAAGCATCACCGAAGTGGCGGGGCGCTTGCAGCAGGCCGGCGTGATCCGCTACCGCCGCGGCCACATCTCGGTGCTGGACCGTGCCGGGCTCGAACGTCGAGCGTGCGAATGCTATGCCGTGGTCAAGCGCGAGCAGCTCAGGCTGCTGGCGCAGGCTCCTCCAACACACGGCTGAAACGCCGCAAGAGTGTGCACTGCTGCCGACGGCAGCACCGACCTCGTGTTTCTTCCAGAGCACCTTCAACACCGCGACGTCCCAGACCGCGGGCACCTTGGTGATCGGTGTTCGATGGCGACGGATCGCCCTCGGCTGCCTGACGCTGGCGAAGCGCTCGGCGACGGCATCAGGCCCTCAGGATCTCAGGACCCGCTTCGCAGGGAACGAAGGCGGTGGTGATCGATGAAGAATGGTGCCTGTGCTGCAACATTTCGATCATCAGGACCTCGGTGGTTGCGTGCGGTGAGAGTCCGTACCAGGAGGCAATGCAGGCGTTCCTTTCAAGAACACCCTAGCGCGCAGCCGGCAAGCCACCCCGCCAGGCTGGAAGGCTCTGGCTGGACAGGACTTCGACGGGCCGACACCTCCGAGACAGCTTCCAAACCGTCTCGCGCCAACGCCGTCCTCTTGTTTAAATGCCCGTGACGCTGCACGGTTTGTATGGTCTTTGGCGTTACGACAGCGCGGACGCGATAGCCTCAAGCGAGAAACTGTCCATTTCTGGTTGCCACCGCCCTGCGTCCCAATGAAGATCGATCGCTCCAACATCGTCGTTGCACTTGACGGCGCCTCAAACTTTCGCGACCTGGGAGGCTTGGCAACATCGCATGGGTCACACGTCCGGCGAGCACAGGTCTATCGCAGCGATCATCTGGCACGACTCAGTGCGGCCGATCACCATCGCCTGCTTGCGCTGCGCGTGACGCGCTGTGTGGATCTGCGTGGACACCTGGAGCGCGAGGTGACTCCTTACCACCTGCCGGGTGCCGAGCAAGAGCATCTGGCCATTGAGCCCACGGTGTTGGTGCGCCTGCGTGAGCTACGGGCCAAGGGCCTGCATCCGAGTCGCGTCGAAGCCATGGAAATCATGCGCGACACCTACCGTGCGTTCGTTCGGCAGCATGGGCAGGTGTTTGGGCGACTTCTGACGCGCATCGCAGACCACGATGAGTCGTTGGTGTTTCATTGCACCGCCGGCAAGGACCGCACCGGCATGGCCGCCGCGCTGCTGCTCGGATTGCTGGGCGTTCATCGAGATGACGTGATGGAAGACTACCTGCTGACCAACCAGCTTTACATGCGCGATCACCGGCTGGTCGAGGAAGCGCCTGAGGAGGTCCTGGACGTGCTGTGGAAGGTGCAGGCGGATTTCCTGCATGCTGCCTGGTGCTGCATTGACGACGAGTTCGGTGGGTTGCAGAACTATCTGCGCGGCCCCATCGGCTTGAGCTCCGCCGGAGTTCAGCGTCTGCACGACAAACTGCTGGGGGGCCAGGTCTCGGCTGCACACCATCATGCGTGAGGTAGAGGGCCTTGGCCCAAGTTGGCGAGGCTGTTGCCGTCCAGAAGTCCATGGCTTCACGCCGTCCTCATGGAGGCAGGCTCGTGACGCGCGGCTCAAATCATTTCGAGTGGCGAAGGCCCCTTCGGAGGCGGAAAGAGCGCGTTGAGTTCGTGCAACTGGGCAGTCGTCAGTGGATGCGCTAGCGCAAGTGCATTTTCCTCGAGCCGTTTGCGTTTCCCAGTCTTGGGAATCGCGATCACGCCATCCTGCGCCAGCAGCCACCCGATGGCCACTTGCGATGGCGTCATCCCCTGCCTTTTTGCGAAGTCCACCAGCTCGCGCCGCACCACAAGCCGGCCCTCTTCGAGTGGCGAGTAGGCCATGACAGGAACGCGGCGCTCACGCAACCAGGGCAACAGTTCCCATTCGATCCCGCGCCGCCCGAGGTTGTAGAGAACCTGATTGGTCTGCACAGCCGCGCCATCGGGCACACCGCTCAATTCGCGCATGAGTGCCGTGTCGAGATTGCTCACACCCCAGTGGCGAATCTTGCCGGCTTCCTTCAGCGCTTCGAAGGCTTCCACCGTCTCCGCCAGCGGCACGTCTCCCTCCCAGTGAAGCAGGTACAGGTCGATCGCATCGATGCGCAAGCGCTTCAGGCTGTTGTCGCAGGAGGCCGGCATCGAGCGGCGTGAGGCGTTGTGCGGGTAGACCTTGCTCACAATGAAGACTTCATCGCGCCGGCCTTCGATGGCCTGACCAACAAGTGTTTCTGAGCGGCCTTCTCCGTACATCTCGGCGGTATCGATCAGTGTCAGGCCCAAGTCGATGCCGCGCCGCAGGCAGTCGATTTCCTCCTTTCGGCGGGTAGGGTCGTCGCCGATGCGCCAAGTACCTTGGCCGAGAGCAGCAACAAGTTCACCGCAGGGAAGCTTCACATGTTTCATGGCAACAGTATCACCGGCCCTGCGTCGTTCGGAGTTCTGCACCATCGGGGAAGTCAGACATAAGCAAGTGGCGATCCCATCTTGATGGGTATCCGCTCGCTGGCTCCAGGGCCAGACTGCCAAAGCGGCCCAGAAGCGGGCATTCAGCAATGCCTCGTGTAACTTGATGGTTCCCGCTCATGGTGTCTTCGTGAGGGCGCAAGCCCAGACCCTTTTTTGACTCATCTTGATGGTGACCAAGGGCTGTACACGCAGGACTACCAGACACACTTTGGCAGCAAGGAATATTTGTCGCCTGAAAGCGAACATGATTTCGCCGAGTTTTCTTCGGTTCTTCAAGACCGCCTGAACAGCGGACTGCTGACCAGGAAGCCATGGTGGAAGTTGTGGTGACACCCAGCACGGCAGTTGAGCCAACGATGGAGAAACCAGCGGCTGCAAGCTTTAGGTGTCAACGGTATGTTGGATTTCCTCTTGAGCATGGAGTCCCTCAAAAACAAAACAGAGACCCAACGCGGTGCGGCCCGAGGCTTGCTTTGAAAGCAATGCTTTCTCAACAGGAGACGCAAATGCACCAAGACCGTGTCTTCGATTCGGCTCTCTTTTTCCGAGCTGGTGAAGAGGTTCCTCCCCGAGTCGTCATCACCGAATCATCAGACTCTGCAGTTGTTTGCTGGCATGTCGAGCCAGGCCAACACATTGAGCTGCATGTGCACCCCGGCGGCCAAGACACATGGATTGTGCTTGCCGGAGAGGGTCGATACTTTCCCGATCAATCGGGTCATTTCTTGCCACTTCGCCCCGGTGTTGTGGCCATAGCCACACGCGGCGCCGTTCACGGAGCACTCAACACGGGCTCAACGGCACTCCGATTCGTTTCTGTGGTTTCTCCTGCGGAGTCTGGGTTTGAGCCAGTTGCTGTTGAGCGCGTTGCCGACCGATAAAACGCATTCCAGACGTGCCGGGAGAGCCTGACATCTCAGCCTGCTGATCCGATCGCAGTTTGTCCACAGATCTTGTGGCCCAGGCTGTGGACAACCCGGTGGAAAAAGTCCGCAGGCAGCGGCCCGACTGAGCTCCCGGGAGGTGCTGAAAAACAAGGCGCTCTTGTCTTCCCCGCGCCAACGCTCAGCGTGCCAGGGTCAACCACGCTTGCTCTCGATACCCGTTTGGCCTATGCGGGTGTCGATCAGTGTCAAAGCACTGCAATCCTGGCTGTTCAGACTGGTTTGACGCGTGAATGGTGTCGTGAAGCCGTGTGCAGAGGAACGGTGAACGCATTCCATCGAGTTGGTGAATTCAGCGGGCCTCAAGCGCCCCCCCATAGGAACTGGAATGGACTCTTTCAAAAATCGGCTCGCGCATCTGGAGATGCTGAACCCCACGGCCGATGACGCCTACATGGGCACCCTCGACGTTCGCCCTGGCCAGCGCCCCCTGGACGCTTTGCTCGGAGCAGCGCCCGGAATCTGGCTGCTGGCATCGCCCACGCTGGACGGGGGTTTGCTGGGACGGGTCTCGCACAACGGTCGGCGCGAAATCATGTTCTCCGATCGGGCTCCGCATTAGCAGGCAGCGCCACCTATCACAGGTGCGACCAACGCTCCTGACAGTTCCATTTCTTTGTTTCATCGCGTCTGGTTACTTGACCAGACGCAGCTGTCACCTTTGCGATGACTTCCTTTGCGGCACCACACATCCCGCAGGTGAAAAAGGTTCAACCGGGTAGGAACCCGTGATCCGTTCGGACCAGTAAAGCGAACGTGGGAGATCGCAATCCCGTGATCGACGCTCTGCATGATCCAACGCATCAAGGCGCTGTCCTGCGCCTCCCAAATTCCTCAATGAAACATTGCTCATGACCACACCGCACGCCACCCCATCGCGACTTCTGCCAGCGCCAAAACGTCTTACTGCCTGCCTGATTGCCGTGGGCTTGTTCTCTGCGTTGCCAGCGTGGGCCAACTCGGTTCCGCAAAGCCTGCCCTTCTTGCAGGACTGGAGCAACGCCGGGCTGGTCTCCGCCGATGACAACTGGGCGGGTGTGCCCGGTATCGTGGGTTACCGGGGCGACAGCCTCACGTCGGCCACCGGCGCGGACCCACAGACCTTGCTCGTGCTGGACACCGTGGTGGACGTCAACGCCAATCAGACCAACCCGGCAACCTTCAGCACCGGCGGTGTGACCGAGTTTGCGCTGACCAATCCCACCATTGCGCTGGCAGGCTCGGGCACGGCCGACGCGCCCAGCATCGTCATCCACCTCAACACCACCGGCCAGCAGGCGATTCAATTCAGCTACCTGCTGCGCGACCTCGACAACTCGACCGACGACGCCATTCAGCAGGTCGCACTGCAGTACCGCGTTGGCAACAGCGGCAACTTCATCAACCTGCCTGCTGGCTACGTGGCCGATGCCACCACGCCTGGCGCAGCCACACAGACCACGCCGGTCAGCGTGACGCTGCCTGCTGCGGCCGACAACCAGGCCGAGGTGCAAGTCCGCATCATCACCACCAACGCGGCGGGCAACGACGAGCCGGTCGGGATCGACGACATCACCGTCACCGGTACGCCATTGAGCGGCAACGTCAACCAGCCCATCGCAGCCAGCTGCCCGGCACCCGCCGTCATCGACCAAGGTGTGGGAAGCACCATCGGCCTTGGCGCCACCGACCCCGACAGCGTGGTCAATGGCGCCAGCCTGACCAGCGCCGCCGTTGCCGGTATCAGCTTGGGCGCGGTGAGCGCCGCCACCTCCGACGGTGGACAAGCCACGACCTCCGTGGTGATCGCTGGCAGCTTGGCTGTGGGCACCTACCCCGTGCAGGTCACATTCACCAACAACGAACTGCAGTCTGTGGCCTGCGACTTCACCGTTACGGTCAACGGTGGGTTGAGCATTCCCCAGATCCAGGGCAGCGGCAGCGCCAGTCCTCTCGCGGGTCAGTCGGTCACCACCCGCGGCGTGGTGACCAAGCTGCTCAACAACGGCTTCTTCATGCAGGACCCGGTGGGTGACGGCGATACCAGCACCTCCGACGGCATCTTCGTGTTCACCAGCACCGCGCCCACCGTTTCCTTGGGACAAGAGTTGCGCGTGAGTGGCACGGTGGGCGAGTTCGCGCCCAACGGGGTGAGCGTCGCCTACCAACCGGTCACGCAGCTCACGGGCGTCACATCATCGGTGCTGTCCAGTGGCAACAGCGTGGCACCCACGGCGATCACACTGCCCGAAACCGTGGAAGGTGAACTGGAGCGCTTCGAAGGCATGTTGGTGTTCATCCAGACACCCATGACTGCATCGCAGAACTTCTTTCAGGGCCGGTTTGGCCAGGTCACGCTGGGCGCCAATGGCCGCCTCATCAAGCCGACGAACGAACACCCGGCCGGGTCGGTGGAGGCCTTGGCATTGGCCGACGACAACGCGCGCCGCCGCATCATTCTGGACGATGGCACCAGCGTGCAAAACCCCAACCCCACGCCCTACATCGGCGCGGGCAACACGCTTCGTGCCGGCGACACCCTGCCCAACGGCATCACCGGCGTGATCGACTACGGTCTGGCCACCAACATCACCAATGGCCTTAGCGACTACAAGATCCACCCGACAGAACCGGTGGCGTTCGAGCGTTCCAATCCGCGACCCGCATCGCCACCGGCAGTGGGCGGCAACGTTCGCGTGGGCAGCTTCAACGTGTTGAATTACTTCACCACGCTGGACGCGGTTGGCTCCCCGGGCTGCTTTCCCGGTGGAGGGCGAAGCGACTGCCGCGGTGCCGACAGCGCACAGGAACTTCAGCGTCAGGCCAGCAAGATCATCCCCGCCATCCTGGGCCTCAACGCCGACGTGGTGGGCCTGATGGAGATCGAGAACAACGGCAACACCGCCGCACAGGATCTGGTCGACCGCCTCAACGCCGTGGCTGGCGCCGGGACCTACGCCACCGTGGCCATCCCCGTCGGCGGCACCGGTGGCGATGCCATCCGCGTGGCGATGCTCTACAAGCCTGGTCGTGTGGGCCTCGTGGGTCAGGCCCGCAGCGACACCGACCCGGTGCACAACCGTCCCCCGCTGGCCCAGACTTTCGCAGCGGCCAACGGCGAGCGGTTCTCGGTGGTGGTGAACCACTTCAAGTCCAAAGGTTGTGCTGCCGACTCGGACCCTGCCGACTTCGACCAGGGTGACGGCCAGGGTTGCTTCAACCCGACGCGTCTGGCTCAGTCGCAGGCTCTTTTGGCCTTCGTGGAAACCTTGAAAGCCACCGATCCCGACGTGGTGGTGGTGGGTGACCTCAACGCTTACGGCAAGGAAGACCCAATCCTCGAATTGGCCAACGCAGGCATGGTGGACCAGATCGATCGCTTCAACGACGAGGCCTACTCCTACGTGTTTGACGGTGAGGCAGGCTATCTCGACCACGGCCTCACCACCGCCAGCTTGAGCCCATTCGTCACAGGCGCTGTGCATTGGCACATCAACGCTGACGAGCCGTCGATCATCGACTACAACTCGGAATTCAAGCTGCGCGCAGACGGCACATGCGCCACGGCCACCTGCAGCCCCGACTACTACTCGGCCACGGTGTACCGTTCTTCCGACCACGACTCGGTGCTGCTCGGCTTGTCGTTGGTGAAGGCGGTTCAGGGTACAGCCGGACGGGACACCCTGGTGGGCACGCCGGGCGATGACCGCATCACCGGCGGCGCCGGTGCCGACGTGATCACCGGGGGCCTGGGAGCAGACACCTTTGTTTACACCAGCATCCGCGATGCTGCCGACCGCATCACCGACTTTGTGCCTGGCACCGATCGCATCGATCTTGCGCCACTGCTGCAAAGCATCGGCTACGCCGGCAGCAATGCCATCGGCGACGGCATGGTGCGCCTGGTCGACAGCGGCGCCGGCCTGGTCGTCCAGATCGACACCGACGGCAATTCCGGTGCTGCTGCGGCCCGGCCACTGCTCACGCTCACCGGTGTGACCGCGGCTCAGATCAACGCAGCCCGTGACTTCGGCTTCTGATTTTTTCCCAGCCTTCTTCAATCCATCCCGACCCACACTTCCCACGGAGCACTTTCTCATGAAAGCAACCCGCAGCCCCCTGCGCCGCAACGCCTGCACCCTCGCGGTGTCCCTGGCCCTCTTCACCAGCTTCGGCGCCGCATGGGCCGAAGAACTCACCGTGTTGCACATCGGTGACCAGGAGTCCTGGTTGCTGTCGGCTCAGGGCAACTTGCGCAACGACGCCACTCAGGCCATCTCCTTCTACGGTGGTGTGGACCGCCTGGCCAGCATCATCGCGGCGCGCAGGGCGGCGGCACAGGCCGCGGGTGGCACCGCGATCGTGCTCAACGCAGGCGATTCGTTTCTACCGGGTCCGCGCCTGAGCGCCAGCTTCACCAACCTGGCCAACGCTGCACCCGATGGCGGCCAGGACTTCTACGACGCCATCGCCAACCGCGCCATCGGCATTGACGCCACCACGTTCGGTAATCACGAGTTCGATCTGGACAACACAGGTCCGGTGGCCGCCCGTTTTGCCGACGTGTCCGGCACGACTTACCTGTCGATCAACCTGGACTTCAGTGTCACGCCCGAATTGGCCAACCTGGCGGCCCAGGGCAAGGTGCGCGGATCCAAGATTCTCACCACCGCCGGTGGCAAGAAGGTGGGCGTGATCGGCGTCACAACGCCGTTGCTGCCGAGCATCTCGTCGCCGCCAGCCGGCATCATGAAAAACTGGAGCGCTGGCAACAGCGAACTGCAGAACCTGCAAGCGTTGTTGCCACTGGTGCAGGCTGAAATCAACGACCTGCGCAACAACATGGGCGTGACGGCCATCATCGTCATGAGCCACCTGCAGAACTCGGCCAACGAGCTCAACGTGCTTATTCCGGGTCTTTCCGGTGTTGACATGGTCATCTCCGGTGGCGGTCACGAACTGATGCGCGATTCAAGCGACCCAACGGTCGACCGTCTCATCAGCGGCGGTGTGGCACCCAGCTACAACACCCACCCAGTGTTCGCCAACGACCTGGGTGGTAAAGCCGTGCCCATGGTCACCGGCCATTTCGGTAACCGCTACGTGGGCGAGGTCAAGCTCAATGTGGACGACATCACCGGCGCCGTCACCGGCGTGCTGGCCACCCGCATGATCCGCATCAGCGGCAATACCGCTGGTTTCCAGCCTCCCGGCACCAATCCTGTGCCGGCCTTTGTGCCCGCTGACCCCGACGCTGTGGCCGGCGACCCCGCTCTGCAAGCGGCCGTCATCACCCCGGTGGGTAACTTCATTGCGGCGCTCAATGCCGAAGTGATCGGCACCACGGCCACCAAACTCAATGGCCCGACCCATGTGGCCTGCACGCCCACACCCTGCGAGTACGTCGAAGGGGTGCGCAACGCCGACACCGGCCTGGGCAATCTGGTGGCCGATGCCATGCGTTTTGCCGGAGGCGCCGAGGTGGCCATCCAGAACGGTGGCGGTATCCGCACCAGCATCGCTGCCGCTGGCAACGTCACCACCGGTGACACCTTCAACATGCTGCCTTTCACCAACCTGGTGAAAACCGCACCCGTGATGAACGCTGCGCAACTCAAGGATCTGATGGAGCACTCGGTGGCAGCCTCCACGCCGGGCGGTTCGGCCCAGGGTCGCTTCGCGCAGATCTCCGGTATCCAGGTCACCTATGACACCACCCGCCCAGCCCGGGTGAGCACGGGCGCTGCCGCGGCTCAGGTGGGCACCGGCCAGCGCGTGCGCCGCATCGTCATGGACGATGGCACCGTGCTGGTGGACAACGGCGTGGTGGTCTCGCCGCGTGCATTCTCGTTTGCCACGATCGACTTCACCGCCAACGGTGGCGACGGCTATCCCTTCGCCACCAACAACGTGGTGTTCAACAACACCGTCAACACCATCACCTACCAGGAAGCGCTGGCCAACTTCATCAAGACACCGAAAGCCCAGGGTGGTCTGCAGCGAGTGAACGCGGCCGATGGCGACGAGATCACCGTGAACATGTACGGTGAAGAAAACGCCTTCGACCAGCATGGTCGACTGATCGACGTGGCCGTGGCCAAGGCGACGCCCGGCGTCACCCGCACCGGAACGGCCGGGCGCGACACGCTGGTGGGCACCTCGGGCGACGACATCCTCATCGGCGGTGCTGGTGCTGACCTGCTCACTGGCGGCGCCGGTGGTGACATCTTCCGCTTCACCAGCGCCCGCGACGCCGGTGACACCATCACCGACTTCACGCCATACGCCGACAAGCTTGATCTCTCCGCGCTGCTGGGCAGCCTGGGGGTGACCGGCAACGGCGTGTCCACGGGACACATCCGCTTTGCCGATACCACCGGCGGCGTGCAGGTGCTGCTCGACACCGACGGTAGCGCCGGCCCGGCCGTCGCTCGTCCGCTGGCCATGCTCAAAGGTCTGACCGCTGCACAGATGGCGCCCGGTCGTGACCTGCTCGCCCCGATCGCTCCTTGATCCCGACTGACTTCAACCAACCCAGAGAATCCTCATGAAAGCCATCAAACTCATCACCGCCGCTCTGTGCGTTATTGGTACAGCGCCCGCCTTTGCGCAGGGCACCACGTTCGTCAACGGCAGCTTCACCGCTGGTCTGACCCCAGGTTGGACCGGTTATGGCGACGTTTCCGTCTTGGGTGGGAACAAGGTCGCGGCCCTGACCACCGCTTCGCAGGCTTTGGATGACGACTTCCCGTTGCCTGCCGGCTTCAACAACAATTCCGGCACCGCCGCGGTGGATCTGTTTGATCCCGCTGCTGCCGGGCAGTTGGCTGGCATTTCAGTCGCCAGCCTGGACGCAGCCGGCGGAGGCAGTGCCTACGAGGGGTCGGCGATCCGCCAGGACTTCTTTGCCAATGCAGGGGACACCCTGACCGTGACCTTCAACTGGGCCTTCCTGTCGACGGAAACAGGCGCTTTGGCCAATCCTGATTTTGGGTTCATTGCCGTCAACGACACCGTGGTCAAGTTTGTGGATGCCTTCAGCGCGCCAGCAGTCAGCACCTTCACCGGCAGCTTTGGCGATCTCAACCAGGTGGCCTGGGGTTGGACCAGTGCCAGCTACACCTACACCGCTGCTTCCAATGGCGCCGTGTCCCTGGTGTTGGGCTTGGCCGACGTGGGTGATGCCAGCTACACCTCCGAGCTGCGCATCGACAACATCAGCGTGAGCGCCGTGCCTGAACCCGAAACCTACGCCATGCTGCTGGCCGGCCTGGGTCTGGTCGGTGCCTACACACGCCGCCGCAAAGCCCAAGCCAGCCAGGCTTGATCGATCAGACCGAGCGCACTGCCTTCGAGCGACGACGACGCACCACTGCCGTGACCACGCCCAGACCCGCCAACAGCATCGCCAGCGCTTCCGGCTCGGGCACGGACGAGATCGTCACGCGGACCACCATGTCGTCGAAGTCGCCGTCACCGGAGAACGCGTCGTTGAACAGGAGCAGCGCGCTCTGGCGATCGGCCGACAGGATCACGCCCGTGTTGGGGTTGCCGTTGGAGAACAGCGGGCCGCTGCCGTTGGACAGGAAGCTGAAGTTCAGCGGCGCAGCGGTCACCGAGCTGAAGCTGAACGAACTGCCCAGGTTGGCGTATGCGCCGCTCCGGTTGTTCAAGCGCTCGGCGCCCGAGACAAAGGCGTTGTTGAAGCCGGCTTCGAAGCCGACGAACATGTACGTCACCGCCGCCGGTTGCGTAAGCACCAGCGAAGCACCCTTGAGCATGGCGCTCAAGTCGAAGGTGCTGGCGTACAGCGACGCGTCGCCAAACCAGTTGGGGTTGAACGTGCCGGGCAGCCTGGTCAGGCTGGTGCTGGTGCCGCCCGATGTGGACAGCGAACTGGCCGCCGTTGCGACGCCTGCGGTGCCAACCAGGGCAGTGGCAAAGCACAAAGCCCGGCAGAGGGTTGTCAAACGGATCATGGTGAACACCTTCAATGGACCTCAGCGGACGGCTGAGACGAAGAATCTACGAAAGACTGAATTGAGATAGCAAATACACACCGATTTGGGTAGTTTGTGCCACGTGGTTCAGCCGCGAGTCCTGATTCTGCGGGGCCGGCTTGGATTGTGTTCGTGTGTTTTCTGCTCAGCGAGGTTCCAGGCATGGTCCGATTGGATGGTTGCGCGGCTCTGCCGGTCTTGAATCGACCGGCGGGGGCTGCGTGTGCGGGTTTGAAACTGCTCGTGCGTTGTGCATGCGCGGCCGCATGGCTGGGCGCACAGGCGGCCCATGCCCTCACGGGCGGGGCGGGCCCCGGCGAAGTCCCACCCGTTGCGGCGTGGGCGGCCGTGGGCAGCCTGGAAGTGGCGGGGCAACTCTTCAGCGCCACCCTCGTCGGGCGGCAGCATGTGATCACCGCCGCACACGTGGTCAACGGCGCCAACCCCGCGCTCATCCGGTTTCGTGCAGCGGGAGGTGAGAGCTTTTCGAGTGCCGCCACGTCGGTGCACGTGAACCCGGCCTTCACCGGCAACACCGCCAACAACGCGCCGGGAGACCCGTCGGTGCATGCCGATCTGGCCATTGTGAGGTTGGTACAACCCGCGCCCGCCAGCATGCCATCCAAGCGAATAAACAGGCGTTACTTCTTCAACATCAACTGTCTCAACTGGAATAGCCG
>JANPKR010000130.1:0-6783 GCA_031426175.1 Hydrogenophaga sp.
CCCTGCGTCGACGACCCCGTCATCAGCAAGGGCTGTGCCACCAAATTGACACAGTGCGCACCGGGGCGGTGCAGCGCTGGCTGGCGCGTTATTTGCCTGCACCGCAGCACGTTGTTTCAGGATGCCAACATGCTGTATCAGTCCTACCAGACCCAGTCCGACATGCTCTCGCCGTTGCGACTCATGGCCCAGCACCTCAGTGCATCGCTGTGGCTGCAAGACACCGAACGCAGCGTGGTGCGCAAGGTGGCCGCCGCCTGCGACGTGATCTCGCGCCTGCGCCTGACCCACTCGCGCCCGCCCTACAACATCGGCGAGGTGATGGTGGGCGACCAGGCCGTGCGCGTGACGGAAGAAGCCGTGCTCACCCTGCCCTTCGGCACCCTGCTGCACTTCCGGAAAGAAGGCGTGGAGCCGCAGCCGCCGGTGTTGCTGGTGGCGCCGCTCTCGGGCCACTTCGCCACCCTGCTGCGTGAAACGGCGCGAACCCTGCTGCAGGACCACGACGTCTTCATCACCGACTGGCACAACGCGCGCGACGTCTCGTTGCGGCACGGCGGTTTTTCGCTCGACGACTACATCACCTACCTCGTTGGTTTCACCGAAGCCGTGGGCCCGGGCTGTCACATGGTGGCTGTGTGCCAACCTTGTGTGGCCGCACTCGCCGCCACGGCGGTGATGGCTGAAGACGACAACCCGGCGCAGCCGCGCAGCCTCACACTCATGGCCGGCCCGGTGGACTGCCGCGTGAACCCGACCGAGGTGAACCGGCTCGCCACCAGCAAGCCCATCGAATGGTTCGAGAAGAACCTGATCAACCATGTGCCGCTGCCGCACGCGGGTTTCATGCGCCGCGTGTACCCCGGCTTCATCCAGCTCTCGGCCTTCATGGCCATGAACCCCGAGCGCCACAAGCAGTCGTTCCACACGATTTACGACCACCTGGAGCACGGCCGCACAGAAGAGGCCCAGGTCATCCAGGAGTTCTACGAAGAGTACCTCGCGGTCAACGACCTGCCGGCCGAGTTCTACCTGGAGACGGTGGCCAAGGTGTTCCAGACCTACGACCTGCCGCGCGGCGAACTCACATGGAATGGCCGCAAGGTCAACCCGGCTGCCATCCGCCGCACCGCGCTCATGACGGTGGAGGGCGAGCGCGACGACATCTGCGCCGTGGGGCAGACGGTGGCAGCGCAAGACCTCTGCAGCAGCGTGCGCCCCTACCTCAAGACGCACCATGTGCAGACCGGTGTGGGCCACTACGGTGTGTTCAGCGGGAGGCGCTGGAACCAGCAGATTTACCCACGGGTGCGCGACATGATCCATGCATCGGAATGACCCCCCGCGTCGCTTCGCGCCACCCCCCTTGACAGGGGGGCAATGCCTGCGGCCTGGCAAAGCCAGTTCCGCGGCATTTTTGGGCGAACCCACTTCGCTCCGACAAGCCCATGCAAAACGCCCCGGCTTGCGGGGCGTTTTGCATGGGGTCTGTTCAGGTCAGCGGGCGGGTGCGGCGGGCTGCGCCTCGTCTTCGGCGGGCCAGTCGCGGATGTAGGCCTTGAGCATCTGGTTCTCGAAGTTCTGGCTGTCCACCACGGCTTTGGCCACATCGTAGAAGCTGATCACGCCCATGAGCATCTTGTTGTCCATCACCGGCATGTAGCGGGTGTGCCGCTCCAGCATCATGGGGCGCACCTGATCCAGTTCGGTCTCGGGTGTGCAGCTCATGGGGTGGTCGTCCATGACGGTGCGCACCGTCTTCTCGCCGAGGGAGCCGCCGTTGCGCGCCAAGGTGTGGATGATCTCCCGGAAGGTCAGCATGCCGACCAGCTCGCCATGTTCCATCACCGCCAGCGAACCGATGTCGAACTGCGACATGGTCTCCACCGCGCGGTGCAGGGTTTCAAGCGGGTGGGTGGTGTAGAGCGTGCCGCCCTTGACGCGGAGGATGTCGCTGACTTTCATGGCTGGTCTCCTGTTTCTGGTGGTGTCCCCAGCAAGGCTGGCGTCCGTGCAATATACCCCCACAATACCGCTCAAAACCAGTGCGCGCCAGCCCTTGGCGAGACAGCACGACACCCCGAGGAGACCCCCATGTCCGGCTTTTCAGACCCAGGCTTCGACACGCTCGCGCTTCACGCGGGCGCCGCGCCCGACCCCGCCACTGGCGCTCGCGCCGTGCCGATCCACCTCACCACGTCCTTCGTCTTCGAGTCCAGCGACCACGCCGCTGCCCTGTTCAACCTGGAGCGCGCCGGCCACGTGTACAGCCGCATCAGCAACCCGACCAACGCGGTGTTCGAACAGCGCATGGCCGCGCTCGAAGGCGGCATCGGCGCCATCGCCACCGCCAGCGGCCAGGCCGCGCTGCACCTGAGCGTGGCCACGCTCATGGGCGCGGGCTCGCACATCGTCGCCAGCACCGCGCTCTACGGCGGCAGCCAGAACCTGCTGCATTACACGATGCGTCGCTTCGGCATCGAGACCACCTTTGTGAAGCCGGGCGACATCGACGGCTGGCGCGCGGCGGTCCGGCCCAACACCAGACTTTTCTTCGGCGAGACCGTGGGCAACCCCGGGCTGGACGTTCTGGACATCCCCACCGTGTCGCAGATCGCTCACGACGCCGGTGTGCCGCTGCTGGTGGACTCGACCCTGACCACGCCCTACCTCATCAAACCCTTCGAGCTCGGCGCCGATCTGGTCTACCACTCGGCCACCAAGTTTCTCAGCGGCCACGGCACCGTGATCGGTGGCGTGGTGGTGGACGCGGGCAGCTTCGACTGGGAGAAGTCGGGCCGCTTCCCCGAGCTCACCGAGGCCTACGCGGGCTTTCACAACATGGTGTTCAGCGAGGAAAGCACGATCGGTGCGTTCCTGCTGCGCGCGCGCCGCGAAGGTCTGCGCGACTTCGGCGCCTGCCTCTCACCCCACAGCGCCTGGCTGATCCTGCAAGGCATCGAAACGCTCTCGTTGCGCATGGACCGCCACATGAGCAACACCGAAAAAGTGGTTCAGTTCCTCGCCAGCCATCCGCTGGTGGGCCGCGTGGGCCACCCGCTGCTGGAGAGCCACCCCAGCCATGCGCTGGCGCAGAAGCTGTTGCGCTTTGGTGCCAAGGGCGCGGGGTCGGTGTTCAGCTTCGACATCAAGGGCAGCCGCGAGCAAGGCAAGGCCTTCATTGAAGCACTCAAGATCTTCAGCCACCTCGCCAACGTGGGCGACTGCCGCTCGCTGGTGATCCACCCGGCGAGCACGACACACTTCCGCATGAGCGACGAAGCGCTGGCCGCCGGCGGCATCGGCCCGGGCACGATCCGCCTGTCCATCGGACTGGAAGATGCAGACGACCTGATCGACGATTTGAAGCGCGCCTTGAAAGCCGCGGAAAAGGCAGGTGCGTGATGTACATCCCCGTCAATGGCGCCTCCACCTTCTGCTACACCGGCGGCAAGCCTTTCGATGCCTCCAAACCCACCGTGGTCTTCATCCACGGCGTGCTCAACGACCACAGCGTCTGGGCGCTGCAAAGCCGCTACCTCGCTCATCACGGCTGGAACGTGCTTGCGGTGGACCTGCCTGGCCACTGCAAGAGCGAAGGCGAGGCGCCGGCTTCCGTGGAGGCAGCGGCCGCTTTCGTGGTCGCCCTGCTCGACGCAGCCGGCGTGCAGAAAGCCGCGCTGGTCGGCCACAGCTGGGGCTCGCTGATCGCGCTGGAAGCGGCCGCGCGACTCAAAGACCGCGTGAGCCACCTGGTGCTGGTGGGCACGGCCTACCCCATGAAGGTGTCGCCCGCGCTGATCGAGGCCGCACTCAAGGAGCCCGAAAAGGGCATGAAGATGATCAACGTGTTTTCACGCAGCACGCTGGCAGCACCACCGTCGGCGATCGGTCCGGGCACCTGGGTGTTTGGTGCGAGCCTGGCGCTGAACCGCCGCGTTCTGCGCAGCAACACCAAGGTCAATGTCTTCCACCGCGGTTTCGTGGCGTGTGACAGCTACACCGGAGGCGAGGCGGCCGTGGCGCAGCTCACCTGCCCGGTGCTCTTCCTGCTGGGTGGTCAAGACCAGATGACGCACCCCAAAGCCGCACAAGGTTTGATCGCTGCGGCCAAGGCGAAGGGCTTGCGCGTGCTCGTCACGAATGTGCCGGTGGGTCATCACCAGATGACCGAAGCGCCCGAGGAAACCCTGGTGGCGATGCGCAACTTCCTCGCCATCTGAGCGTCACTTCACGCACTGCAGCTGGCTCGTGTCCTTGCTGGTCTGCGACGGCACGCTGATCACGCACGACATGGCGCCGCACACACAGTGCACAACACTCGCGCCCCCGGTGATCACCAGCGTGGGGGCCGAACATTGGCACGCCGGTGCCGACATGATGTTTTGCGCCAATGCGGGCGCCGTCTGGAACGACAGTGCCAGCAGCAGCACGGACAGTCGAGACATGCAGGAAGTCATGAGGTTCTCCTTGGGTCAACAGCGCCGCCATCAGCGCAGCCTTTCATGCTACGCCGCTGCCACAATGTTTCGACCATGACCTTCGACATCACACCGCCCATGACGCCGGCCCGGGCCTGGACCATCGCGCAGTCCTTCGATCTGCGCGCGCTCCAGCCCGAATTCCTGGCCAACCCCTACCCGGTGTATGCCGCTTTGCGCGAACACGAGCCGGTGCGCCGCATGCCCGATGGCTCGGTGTTCCTGACACGTTGCGCTGACCTGATGGCGGTGTACCGTGACGCGCAGACCTTCAGCTCCGACAAACAGGTCGAGTTCGCGCCCAAGTACGGCGTGGGCTCCGCGCTGTTCGAGCACCACACCACCAGCCTGGTGTTCAACGACCCACCGCTGCACACGCGCGTTCGCCGGCTCATCATGGGAGCGCTCACGCGCCGCGCGATTGCCGACATGGAACCGGGCCTGATCGTGCTGGTCGACAGCTTGCTGGATTCGCTGGCCAAGCGCGGTGGTGGCGACTTGATTGAAGACTTCGCCTCGGCCATTCCGGTGGAGATCATCGGCAACCTGCTCGATGTGCCGCATGAAGACCGCGGCCCGCTGCGCGCTTGGTCGCTCGCGATTCTGGGTGCGCTGGAACCCACCATCACGCTGCCACAACAGGCGCTGGGCAACCAGGCCGTGACCGACATGCTTGACTACCTGCGCACGCTCGTGGCACATCGCCGCAAGCACCCGGGCGACCCCGAGCGCGATGTGCTCACGCGCTTGATCCTGGGTGAAGCCGGTGGCGAACAGTTGAGCGAAGTGGAGCTGCTGCAGAACTGCATCTTCCTGCTCAACGCCGGGCACGAGACCACCACCAACCTGATCGGCAACGGCCTGATCGCCCTTCAGGAACACCCGCAGTCACGCCAGTTGCTGCGCACCGCGCTGCAGCAAACCGAGGGTGACGCGGCGGCGCAGGACTTGGTGCTCAGCCGCGCGGTCGACGAGTTCCTGCGTTTTGAATCGTCGAACCAGCTGGGCAACCGCCGCGCTTTGAAAGACACGCAGGTGGGTGGACTGGAACTGCAGGCCGGCACGCTGGTGACCCTGTGCATCGGTGCAGCCAACCGGGACCCGGCGCAGTTCACCGACCCCGAGGTGCTGAACCTTGCGCGCGAGAACAACAAGCATCTGGCGTTCGGCTTCGGCATCCACCAGTGCGCGGGCCTGAGCCTGGCGCGGCTGGAGGGGCGCGTCGCCATCGGGCGCTTTCTGCAGCGCTTCCCCGATTTCAGGCTGACCGAAGCGCCGGTGCGCGGAGGACGTGCGCGGTTTCGCGGCTTCCTGCACGCGCCCTTTGCGGTGGGTTGAGCACGCCTCAGCCAGAAGCGACCGAAGGCCCTTCGAGCATTTCTTGCGCAACCGGCACCGCCGGCGTGGTCGCCAGGGCTTGGGCCAACGTGAGCCCGGCCCAGCGGCTCTCGGACCAGAATCGCGCGGTGTTGGGCTGACGCGCCAGCAACAGGCGCTCCACCATCGGCGCCATCGGCGTGCGGGTCGGGTCGACGAGCAGCACATACCGCTCGCCGTCTTCGTCCAGCCGGCCCAGCCAGTCCAGCGCAACCAGCGTGGCCACGGGTTCTTCCAGCTGCAGCGCGTCCACCCGAAGCACCTGAGCCAGTGACTCCAGGCCCAGACCTTTGGGTGCGGTGTCGCGCGCGGTGTGCAATTGCTCCAGCACCTCCAGCGCCAGCTGAAAGCTCCACCCCGGCGTGTCGCCGCGTCGGGCAATGCCCGAGAGCAGGCTGGGCAGGTAAGCAGAGACCACCGCACCCAGCAGCACGATCACCCAGGCCACGTAAAACCACACCAGCAGAATCGGCACCGTGGCAAAGGTGCCGTACACCACCGAATACGTGGGGACCTGCGCGAGGTACCAGGCCAGCAGTTTCTTGGCCACCTCCAGGCCGGTGGCCACGAAAACGCCGCCAATGAGCGCGTGGCTCCAGCGCACCCGCGTGTTGGGCACGTACCGGTAGAGCGCAGCAATGCCGCCGGTGAGCAGCGCAAACTGCACCGCATCGAGCAGGAAGCGCACGCCGCCCGGCAGGCCGGATACCACACCCCTTGAAGCGGTGACGGCGTAGGTGGTCACGGTGAGGCTGCCGGCCAGCAGCAACGGGCCCAGGGTGAGCACCGCCCAGTACACCAGCACCCGCTGCGTGAACGAGCGCGGCTGGCGCACACGCCAGATGTCGTTGAGCTTGCGATCGATGGTGAGGATCAGCGCCAGCGCCGTGACCAGCAGCACCAGCGCGCCGGCCCAGCCGATCTG
>JANPKR010000131.1:0-17630 GCA_031426175.1 Hydrogenophaga sp.
GCAGTCGCCCGAGCTGCTGCCATCGGCCCGTGTGCTGCAGGCCATGCACGCGCACCACGACGATTCGTTTGTGGGCTTTGCACGTGCGCAGTCCCGGGTCACGCACCAGCACCTGCTCTCGCTCGAATGGAGCACCAAGCAGCAGGCCCGCTTCGAGGCCATGGCGGCCAAGTCGGTTGACGACCAGCGCGCCATCGAAGCGGCGGACACCATGCCGTTCGAGATCTACCGGCAGGAATACACCTCGCCCACGCGCCTGGGGCGGCCACAGGTTCAGTCCACCACGGTTGCGGCCTGAAGCGAGGGCAGCCGCGCGCTGTCCGCTTTACAAATCAAAACCCGCACGTTGCGGTGGTGTTTGAGCTTTCGGTCCGGGCCGCGTCTATCCTGCACGCTTTGCCACAGGAGCCTCCATGACACGCCTGACCGCAGCCGACTTTGATCAAGAGTTGCTGATCCTGTTTGACGCCTACGTGCACGGCGACCTGGATCGCCGCGGTTTTCTGGACCGCGCCAGCAAGTTCGCGGTGGGCGGCATGACGGCTGTCGGTCTGCTGGCCGCACTCAGCCCCAACTTCGCTGCTGCGCAGATGGTCCCCAAGGACGACGCGCGCCTGAAAACCGAGCTGGTGGACGTGCCTTCGCCCTCGGGCTACGGCACCATCAAGGCCTATGTGGCCAAGCCGGCCAATGCCAGCGGCAAGCTGCCCAGCGTGCTCGTGATCCACGAGAACCGCGGCCTGAACCCGCACATTGAAGACATCACACGCCGCATTGCGCTCGATGGTTACCTGGCGCTGGCGCCCGACGCACTCAGCCCGCTGGGCGGCTATCCCGGGGACGAAGACAAGGCACGAACGATGTTTGCCACCCTCGACCAGACCAGGACCCGGCAGGACATGCTGGCCGCCGCAGCCACACTCAAGGCGCGCCCCGAGAGCAACGGACGCGTGGGCGTGGTGGGGTTTTGTTATGGCGGTGGCATTGCCCACATGCTGGCCACCCAGCTGCCTGATCTGGCCGCGGCCGTTCCCTTTTACGGCAACCACCCGCCGGTCGAAGACGCGGCCAAGGTGAAGGCACCGCTGCTGATCCATTTTGCGGCGGTCGACGAACGCATCAACGCCGCCTGGCCTGCTTATGAGGCCGCGCTCAAGGCCGCCGGTGCCCGCTACACCGCCCACCTGTATCCGGGCACGCAGCATGGCTTCAACAACGACACCACGCCCCGCTTTGACGCAGCCGCCGCCAAGTTGTCGTGGGACCGCACCATGGCGTTCTTCAAAGAGCGCCTGACCGCTTGAGGCCGCGCCGGAAGTGGAGTTTCAGGCTTCACCGCCGAAGCGTTTGATGAGGTTGTCGATGTACTTTTCGACCAGCTTCTCGAACTCGCCCTCGACCACAGGAGCCACCACCATCTTCATCAGCCCCGGCAGCGGCACTTCGATCTCGCCCTGAATTGCCAGGGTCACGTTGGTGGACTTTTTGTTGTCCACAACCTTCCAGTTGCCGCCCACCAGCGCGTTGCCGATGCCCTTGACCGGCGTCCACTTCACTGTGCCCTTGGCTTTGTCGCTCACGTACTTGCTGGCATAGATGGTCTGAATGTTCACCTGCGCGGTGCCGACCTTCTCCATGTCCCACTGGTACACGCCGCCCCCCAGGTCGGTGAGCTTCTCGACCTTGGGGAAATGGCTGACCGAGTCGGGCACGTTGGACAGCACCTCGAACACCTCGGCCGCCTTGGCCTTGACGTCGAATTCGTAGCCCAGATCGATTTTCACGGTGATGGCCATGGCGCTCCTCGGGGGTTGTCGTTGTGGAAATTCATTGTAGGCAGGGGCACTGCCTGCGCACCCCGGGAAATACACCAAGGCACAATCGCCGCTTCGCCCACCTCTTCCAGACCGTTTTCTCATGAGCATCCAGTGGTTCCCCGGGCACATGCACCTCACGCGCAAGTCCATCACCGAGCGCATAAAGGACATCGACGTCGTGATCGAGATGCTCGACGCGCGCCTGCCGGGTTCCAGTGCCAACCCGCTGCTGGCCGAGCTCACCGCCGGACGGCCTGCGCTCAAGGTGGTCAACAAGCAGGACATGGCCGATCCCGAGCGCACCGCGCTCTGGCTCGCCCACTACAACGCGCAGCCCAACACGCGCGCCATCTCGCTCGACGCCAGCATCACCGCGCCAGCGCGCGCCATCATCGCGTCGTGCTTCGAACTCGCGCCTTTGCGTGGCGGCATGGTCAAACCCATGCGCGTGCTCATCTGCGGCATTCCCAACGTAGGCAAAAGCACGCTGATCAACACCTTCATGGGCAAGCGCGCGGCCAAGACCGGTGACGAGGCCGGCATCACCCGCACAGAACAACGCATTGCATTGGCCGACGACTTTTACTTGTTTGACACGCCCGGCATGCTGTGGCCGCGCATCGTGGTGCCCGAGAGCGGCTACAACCTGGCGGCCAGTGGCGCGGTGGGTCGCAATGCCTACGACGACCAGGAAGTGTCGCTGGAGCTTCTCTCCAAGCTCAAGGCCACCTATGGCGCGCAGCTCGAAGCGCGCTACAAGCTCGGCCTTCCGCTGGACACCGTGGCCAATCTGCCCGACGAGGAGTTGATGGCCGCCATCGCGCGCAAGCGCGGCGCCATTGGCTCCGGCGGCAGCATCAACTGGCAGAAGGTCGCCGAGCTGCTGATCGCTGACTTCCGCAGCGGAGTGCTCGGTCGGATCACACTCGAAACCCCCGAGCAGTTCCTGCGGTGGCTCGCGGCCGGCCAGCAGGCCGACGACGAGCGCCAGAGCAAGAAAAAGGCGCGCGCCAACAAACCGCGCAAGCCCGACCGGCGCTGAGACGCCGGCTCGCGGTTTTGATCCGCGTCAAGGCGGCCTCCATGCAGGGGCGACACCATGGAGTTCCCTCGTCCGATGGAGCCAGCCATGACCCTTTCCCGCCGCATCCTGCTGATCGAAGGTCACCCCGATACGAGCGCCGAGCGACTCAACCGGGCGCTGGTGGACGCCTACGCCGCCGGCGCCACAGCCGCAGGTCACGAGGTGCGCCGCATTTCGGTGGGCGAGATTGCCTTTCCGTGGCTCAAGTCGGCCGATGCCTGGCACCACGCTGCGTTGCCGCCAAGCTTGCAGCCCGCGCAGGACGGCATCTCATGGGCCGAGCATGTGGTGCTGTTCTTCCCGCTCTGGCTGGGTGACATGCCGGCTCTGCTCAAGGCCTTTCTGGAGCAGGTGGCTCGCCCGGGGTTTGCGGTGGGACCCGAAGGCGCCAAACCGTTTGGCCGCAAGCCGCTGAGCGGGCGTTCGGCGCGGGTGGTGGTCACCATGGGCATGCCGGCGCTGGCTTACCGCTGGTACTTTCGCGCGCACAGCGTCAAATCGCTGGAGCGCAACATCCTGGGCTTCGTTGGCTTTGGTCCGATCCACGAAACGCTGATCGGTTCGGTGGAAAACCTGGGTGCCACGGGCGTGGCTCGGTGGTTGACCAAGCTCAAGAAGCTGGGCGAGCAGGCCGCCTGAATCCAGCCCGGCAGGGCTGTCATCAAGGCAGCAAGGTGATCCGCAAGACGCGGCCATCGGCAAGCCAGGCGCATGCGCCGTCGGGTCTTGGTGTGAGCCGTTCGACCGTTCCAGGCAAGGGCTGGAGGTCGGCCAGTTCGTGCCACTGCCCGGGTGCTTCCCAGCGCAGGGCATGCAGCGCCCGTCGCGCCATGTCGGGCACCAGTATGGTGGGTCGCAAACCGGCCTGCTGCACGATCACCGCCAGTTGCTGTTCCAGCGCGCCCATGCGGTGGTTGGACACGTCGAGCGCGCGGGCGTACGGCACGAGGGCCGGTGATTTCAGGTGGTGCAGCGTGAGCACGCCGCCGACGTGGGGCGTGGTCACACTGGCCACATCCAGTCGGCCGTCACCGTCGAAGTCGGCAAAACCCACCGGGTTGAGCCAGCGAAAGGTCGAGCCGGCGTGGGGCCCTCGGGCGCGCTCGACGAGGGTTGGCTCACCGTCGCGCATCGCGATTCCCAACACCACCAGCGAAGCGCCCCGGAGCGCATCGGCTTCGATCAGCACAATCTCGTCTCGACCGTCGCCGTCCAGGTCCACCAGCCGGGGAACCCGGTCCTCGAAGACGCGGTGCACCGGCAGGGACAGGCCAACCGTCGCCAAGGTACCGCGAGGTGTCCGGGTCAGCACATGAACGCTGCCGGCGTGCACCGGTGAGCCGAGGGCGCCGTGCGGATAGCGGCGGGTGGGCGAGCCCAGCCAGACCCAGGTGATGTCCTTCGAGCCCGCCACCGCCTGGCTGTCGGGCAGCATGCTGGACGCCTCAATCGGTGCGGGCTGGGGTGTGATGGTCGGTGTGCAGGCCGCGTCGGCGGGCTCCACCGACAGACCCATGGCCAGAGCCCAGCCAGGGAACAGGCCGAGCACCAGCCTGACCCACCCACGCATCGGCCAGGGCCTGGTCACTTCACCGTGATGGTGATGCGTTCGCTGATCACCACCGGGTGGTGCGGGATGTGGTTCTGATCGGCCACGATGAGTTGCAGCGTGTGGGTGCCGGGCTTGAGCTCCACGCTGGTCTCGGTCTGGCCCAGGCCGAAGTGGCGGTATTGGTCGTTCGCGGGCAGCGGTGCGTTGGCATCCACGGCGGCCACGTCGACCAGCAGGTGGTGGTGACCGGTACCGGCTTTCTCGACACCCGCCGGTGCCACACCCATGCCGCTGAGGCCGAACACCACCTTCACCGGGTTGGTGACGGTTGCGCCATTGCGCAGGTTGACGAAATAGACCTTCGCTTCAGGCGCTGCGGCCACCTTCTTGTAGCCCGAGCTCAGCGTGGGCGTGCTCGGGGTGATGGTGACCGGGGCGGTGGGCGCAGCGCTGCTCATCATGCCGCCGTGGTGCATGGCGTGCATGGCGGCGTGGTCGTGGCTTGCGCAGCCGCCCAGCACGAGCAGGGCGGTGGCTATCAGGCCGATGTGCGCAGTGCGCAGTGAAAAGGTCATGGGGGTCTCCTGGGTGGTTGTTGTGCCACGCAGGATACGCCCAGAGGCGTTTGCGCAAAGGCAGTCGCCCAGCGCCGGCCGGGGTCATTGCAACCCCGGCGCAACGCGCGTCAGGGCTCGATCTTCACGCCTTTCCAGAAGGCGACGCGCCCCCGGATCTCGTCGGCTTCGGGCTTGGGGTCCGGGTAGTACCAGGCCGCGTCGGTGTTGAGTTCACCGTTGACCAACAGCGAGTAGTAACTTGCCTGGCCCTTCCAGGGGCAGCTGGTGCGGTGGTTGCTGAAGGTCACGTGATCGCGGTTGAGCGAGCTCTCCGGAAAGTAGTGGTTGCCTTCCAGCACCACGGTGTCGTCGCTCTGCGCGATCACCGCGCCGTTCCAGGTGGCCTTCATGCCAGGCTCACTTGTTTTTGTCCTTGCCGCGCGGCACCACCGCCGTCACGGGCGGCATGGGTCGGTCCGACGTGACCGGGCCCTTGGGCGCGGAGGTGTCCTTCTTGGGTTTTTTGGACAGTTTTTCGTTGCGCTGCTCTTTGCCCATGGGGGCCTCCGTTAAACAGCCGCGAAGGCGGCTCGACTGCGCGATGGTAAGCCACAAAACAGCGCTTCAAGGCTGTCCCAGGCCGAGGAAATTCGCCAGGGCCTCGGTGTCGTTGGCACCGGCCTGCATCACCACCTGGCCGCTTCGCTGGTGACGCGCCACGATGTAGGGAACCGAGGTGGCACCCAGGCGCTCCAGCAGGTCGGTGTTGGTCTTGATCGCGGCCAATACGTCGGGCGCGATGTCGGCCGAGGCTGCGGTGCCACCGCTGCCGGCCAGCAGCGAGGTTTCGTGCGCGGCCATGGCCTGCACCGGGTTGGTGGCGGTCATGATGGCCGCACCCTGCGGCGCGCTCTTGGCGTTCATGATGGCCACCGGCAACCAGACAAACTTGACGCTGGTGTGCAGCGGCACCGAGGCTTGCCACAGCCGCGCGCAGTGCGGGCACTGCGGGTCGAACAACACATAAACGGCGTTTGTGCTGAGGATCTTGCCGGCGGCAAAACCCTTGCCCTGGGCGGCGAGCGCGTCCATGGCCTGCGCGGCTTCGATCGGGGTGGTGGCCACTGCAGCGGTCGCAGGCGCACTGGCATTTTCTTTGGAGCAGGCGGACAGCAGGGCGAGCGAGGCGAGCAGGGGCAGGGCGAGGTGGCGGAGTTTCATGGTGGGCAGTGCGGGGTGGGCCAAGGCCCGGATCATGGCAGACCCTACCCCGGAATGAAAAGGCGCAGGGCACCCGTCGGGATGCGCTGCGCCTGGGGGATCGTGGGCGAGGACGAAATCAGTTGTTCAGGACCAGGTTGACGATCAGGCCAGTGGCGATGGCCACCAACACATAGTCGCTGCCCACCTGCACCCACTGCTGGCCGCGTGGTGGTGCGTACAGGCGGTGCTGGTACGGGTTCACCACCACGTACTGGCGGCTGCGGTACTCCACGGGGATGTAGCGCCCGCGCTGGAATTGCGGCCCGCGCGCCTGGTAGTAGCGCACCTGCGGGCGATGGCGGTGATCGTGTCGGTACTCATGGCGATCGGCGCGGCGCTCCTGCCTGAAATCGCGGCGGTCTTCGCGGCGCTCCTCGCGGAAGTCGCGGCGGTCGTCGCGGCGGTCTTCACGGAAATCCCGGCGGTCGTCGCGGCTGTCGTCGCGGCGGTCGTCCACGCGCTGCAAGGTGGGCTTTTCGAAGCGTCCAGCGTTGGGGTTGCCTTGTGCGAAAGACAAGGAGCTGACGCTCAGCGCGGCGGCAGCGATCGCATACACAACAAGATGTCGGGGTTTCATGGAGTGGCCTCCTGGGGGTTGGTGAGCCTTCATGGTGTTCCCACCATGTGTCGGATTGGTAAATGCCGGGCGCCTCGCCGGCAAAGTTGGGTTGCCGGTTGTGGAGAGCGGGTCGGTGTCAGCCCTGCGCCGCGGCCTGGGCGTGCAGCTTGGCGGAAATGTACTCGCCGTGGGTCACATGCAGCAGACCGGCCACCTTGCTGATCACGTGGTGCTCGTTGGCGTCGAGGTGCTTGTCGGCAAACGCCACTTCCCACATCGCCTCGACCACGCTGATCTTCTCGGCCTGGCTGAAGCGTTCGTTCATCAGGCCGGTGAAGCGCTGGTAGTCGTAGGCGGTGCGGGCGGTCTCACCGGCCAGTTCCATCAGCCGGTCCAGTTCGTCGTCGCTGAGGGCGAACTTGCGGCGCAGCGCGGCGAGGACCGCGTCCCGCTCGCTGGCTTTCAGGTCGGGCTCGGCGCGCATCACTTCCACCAGCAGCACGGCAGTGGAGAGTTGCAGTGTGTGCGTGTGCTCTTCCGGCAGCAGGGCCCCGGCCGGTGCGGTGAGGCTGGCAGCGAGGTTGTCGAACAGGTCTTTGAGGTTTTTGAGCATGGGTGTGCGGTGCTGGATGGCCGAAGAAGGAAAGATGGAGCTCAGAGCGGGTTGGGTGGTTCCCTTCCCCACACCAGCAGCAGGTTGTTGGCTGGCATCGCGTGGCGTTCGCGCAGGTGCAGGCCCGCACGTTGCGCTTCAGCCGCCACGGCCGCCAACCGCCTTATGCCCCACTCGGGGTGGGTGTTGCGCAGGCTTTCGTCGAATGCCAGGTTGCCTGGCGAGGTGGGCGCGCCGTCTTCCAGATAGGGGCCGTAGGTCACGAGCACGCCGCCTGGTGTCAGCACCCTTGCAGCGCCCTGCATGAGTCCGGCGCAGGCGGCCCACGGAGCGATGTGCAGCATGTTGGCGCAGTACACCGCATCGAAAGTCTCGCCAAAGGCCTCGCCGAACAGATCACCCTCGTCGGGCCATTGCGCCGAGGTGACGTCCAGCCGCATGGGGGGCAGCACATTGCGCACCCCGGACTGCTCGGTCCAGGCTGCGATGGTGGCCATGGCGCTGGCCTGAAGGTCGGTGGGCTGCCACTGCCAGCCAGGCAGACCGGCGGCGAACCAGGTGGCGTGCTGGCCAGTGCCGGAAGCGATCTCCAGCGCCATGCCGCGCTCGGGCAGTACGCGTTGCAGGGTCTCCAGGATCGGCTGCTTGTTGCGGTCGGCGGCGGGGCTGGCGGGCAGGGCGGTCATGGCTGCATTGTGAGCCCGCGCTCACCCGATCCCGGCCCGCCCGGGGGTTATCGGCGCCACGCGCCTCAACCCGGGTGGCCGCGTGATAAATTGCGCCCTCGTTCGGCGTGGGAGACCAGTGCCTCAGAGCCCTGCACCCTTCGCCGACATGTCCCATTTCCCCGCCCCTGCCGACACCCGCATCGACATCGTTTACCTCTGGGTCGACGGCAACGATCCACAATGGCGCGCCAAACGGCACGAGGCTGCACATCTGCACGGCGCGATTGATTCAGGCGCCATGGCGCTTTACGGCAATGTGGAAGGGCGCTTTCGCGACAACGATGAACTTCGCTACAGCCTGCGCGCGCTGGAGCGCCACTTCCCCGGTCACGGTCATGTTTATGTCGTCACCGATGGCCAGACGCCATCGTGGCTGCGCCCTGGCAGCGGCCTCACGCTGGTGGACCACCGCGAACTGATCCCCGAAAGCCAGCTGCCCACGTTTGACTCCGCGCATATCGAGTCGTACGTCCACCGCATCCCGGGTCTGTCGGAGCGTTTCTTCTATTTCAACGATGACGTGTTCTTCGGCGCGCCAGTGCAGATCGACGACTGGTTCTGGTCCGGCGGTGTGTTCGCGACCTGGTCCGACGACCCGTTGGTGGAAGGCATCGCGCTGCATCCTGATGAAAACGCGCTGGAGAACGCCAGCCGGCTCTCGGCGCAGTGGCTGAGTCGCTTGCCCGGTTACCGGCACACGCCGCGCACCTTTGCCCATTCGCCCAGGCCTCTTCTCAAGGCACTCTTGCAGGCCGCCGAAGACGAAGCACCCGAGCTGTTTGCGCAGGTGCGCTCCACGACCTTCCGTACCTGGGCCAGCCCGACGCTGGTGTCTGACTTTGTGCTGCGCCGGGCGCTCGCGCATGGTCAGATGCGCATGCGCGAATGCGCGCACCAGCATGTGACCACCGGCTGCGAGGACCAGGCACAGCAGCTCGATGCACTGATCGGTGCCGCAGGCACGCTGGATTTTTTCTGCATCAACGACACCACCGACGACGCCCACGGCCACGACCCCCGGCTGGCCAAGGTGCGCGCGGCGCTGCAGCGCCTCTTTCCCATGGCTTCGCGCTTCGAGCAGGAGCCGACCGCCCCGATGCACACCCCGATGCACGCTCCGCACCGCCACCCCGGTCGGCTGCGCGGCACCCTTCAGCTAGCATGAGCCGATGAGCACCCAGTTCGAGAGCCTTCAGCTCGCCAGCCACTATCCCGACGCCTTCAACGTGCCCGCCCCCGAGAAACCGGCCGGGCGCGACGTATGGCCACGCAAGCCCGGCGTGTTTGTGCGCCTGGTGCCCACAGGACCCGCGGCCGAAGGGGCTGAGCCAGCCAAGCCCGTGTTCGAACTCGCCAGTGGCCAGTTCGGTCTGGTTCCAGCCTGGGTCAAGTCGGCGTCGGACGCCAAGCTGCGCTCGACCAAGCTGGTCAATGCGCGTTGCGAGATCGTGACCACCTCCAACAACTTCCGCGACGCCTGGCTCGGCGCGCAGCGCTGCATCGTGCCCATGATGTCGTTTCAAGAAGACGACCTGCGCAGCGGCAAACCGGTCCCTACGCGCATCACCCGCGTGGACGGCAAGCCCATGGGCGTGGCGGGTTTGTGGGAGCGCTGGGGGCGCGCGGGCGACGAGGAAATCGTGAGCTTCTGCCTGCTCACGGTCAACGCCAACAGCCATGCGCTGATGCACCGCTACGGGCAACCCGGCAGCGAAAAACGCATGCCCGCGATCTTGAATGAGGGCGCCTACAGCGCATGGCTCACCGCACCCCATCCGGAGAAAGCACGCGAGTTCATGCGGGCCTACTCCGCCACACTGCTGACTGCGAACCCGATACAGAAGTGAAGCGGAAGAGCAAGCTCAGTCGACGCTGACCGGCGTCGGGCGCTTCTTGGGCGCCGCTGGTCGCGTCGCATCCCGCTTGCCCAAGGTAAGCACCGGGGGCATGGGTTCGTGGAAAGTGGAGTGCTGGCGCAGCAGCATGGCCGCCTCGAACCGGGTGCGCCGCTTGACCACCACATGCAGCAACAGCAGCGCCGCGCCCACCGCCAGTGCCATCCAGGCCGGTGCGAGCAAGGCCCGGGCCGCGACCTTGAAGATGGCCTGGTGGTCCATCACCAGCGACAACACCCACAAGCCGACCCCCGCGATCAGCGCGCTCATGCCGTTGATGAGCAACGGGTCGTGTTTGCGACGGCTGGGTTTGCGGGGCGAAGATTTCGCCTTGTGCAGGAGATCCTGTTCTTTTGACATGCCTGCGTATCGTGCCTTCAACCCAGGTCCGTCGGTGTCACAGACCGACGAAACCGACAACTGGGCGGCTGAAAGTGCAGGCTGCGCAACGCCTGAGTTGCTTTGGCCTAACCTGCCCGCACGGGTGAAGACTTATGGCTGAAATGCCTGTGTGCGCCAGCGCTCACTGCAGCGAGGCGGGCGTGGTCACGATGTCGTGTTCCGACATCGGATGCTGCTCGCCCACCGACGCCAGCGCGCGACGCTCGGCCTGGTTGATCACCTCCATGGGGGTCGCGCTGTCGGGCTCCAGCGTGACCACACCCATGCCCACCTGAGGTGTGAACGGCTGGTAGACCTGCTGTGCGTCCATCACCGACAGGGGCATGGGTACGGTGGCGCGCAATCGCGTGACGACTTCCATGGTGGCATCGGTGAGCTTGTCACTGGCCATCACGACCACGAAGCAGCGCGGGTGGTACAGGCCCACGACGCACCGGAACCCCGCTGCGCGCCGCACCCGCGCCGCCAGCGTGGTGAGGATCTGGTGCTCGGTGCCTTTGCCTTGCGTGTCGGTCAGCTCGTACAGGTTGCTCACATGCAGGCAGACCACCGTGCATACCCCTCCACGGCGCGCCGTGCGCCAGAACACGTGTTCCACCTCGGTGAGCAACGCTGCTCCCGTGGGCAGGCCGGTGGCGGGCTCAACGCCCTGGTCGAGGCGGGAGAGGCGCGCGAGCTGGCGGTTGTGCTGGTTGCGCAGCAAACCCAGCACCGAGGCAATGAGAAAGTAGGACACGGTGAATGAAGCGGTGGCCAGCCAGGTGCCCAGCCCCAGACCGGGCATGTTCAAACCCTTGGCGTACAGACCCGCTGTGGTGGCCGCCAGACACACGATGCCCACCGCCATCCAGCGTGCCAGCGGGTCCCCCAGCTGGTGGGCGCGGCGCACAGCCAGCATGGCCAGCAACACGGGCACCATGTTCACCGCGGCAGCCAGCGCAAGCAGGTCGCGAAAGTCGGACGGCGCCACCCGGGTGGCCAGCGCCGCGAGTGCCAGTGCCGCCATGAGCAGCACGGCACCACCCAGCACGGTGAGTCGGTGCACCTGCGAGTCCTCTCGCACGCCACCCAGCCAGTTGCTCAGGTAATAGAGACCCATGGCGCCGGCCAGCGGACCCAGGCCCGCCTTGAACACCATCATCAGGCGCTCGGGCAGGGCGGGAAAGAAAGCCTCGGGCAGTCCTGTCATGACCACACAGCTGCCGCCCGCAATCAGAAGAAAGAGGGCGTTGCGCGCCGACGCGAGGGTGCGGCTGGTCAGCGCGTCGCCCAGCGCAACAGCCGCCAGTGTCAACAAGCCTCCCAGCATGGCCGACCAGATTGCAGTTTCAAGAACAGGCATGCGGCGCATTGTGGTGGGCCAAGGGCGAAAGACCTGCGACATTTGTCACGCTGCATTCCCGTGCGGTGCATCGGCTGGCCTGCTTGTCTCGCGCACACCACCTCAAGCCACAGCGAGCGATGCGCCTACAGTTCCCCTCATGAAACCCGTGAACCTCTCGACACAGCCGCCTGCGCCAGACCATGCTGTTTCGCGCCTGCGCCTGGCGCGCCTGGCCATCAGCGCCAAGCCCTTTGTGGCCCGCGGCTCGGGCGGCGGGCGCTGCGCTGGCTGTCGCCTCGTGGCCAGCCATTGCGTGTGTGCCTTGCGTCCTCGCCTGACCACGCGAGCCGGTGTGTGCCTGGTCATGGGCGACATCGAGGCGCTGAAGCCCAGCAACACCGGCTGGCTGGTGGCCGACGTGGTGACCGACACCTGGGCCTTTGGCTGGTCCCGCACCGCGGTGGACCCGAGCCTGCTGACCCTGCTGGCCGACAGCCAGTGGCAGCCCGTGCTGGTGTTTCCCGGCGAGTTCGTGCCGCCCGAACGGGTCGTGACCGCGTTGCCGCCCAGCGCGCGGGGCGGCAGGAAGCCTTTGTTCGTGCTGCTTGACGGCACCTGGTCCGAAGCCCGCAAGATGTTCCGCAAGAGCCCCTATCTGGATGCGCTGCCCGTGCTCAGCTTGCACCCCGACCAGGTGTCCAACTACCGGCTGCGCCGGTCGGCGCGCGAGACCCACTTCTGCACCTCGGAAGTGGCGGCGCTCTGCCTGGCGCTGGCGGGCGAAACCCACGCCGCCGAATGCCTCGCCGCCTGGCTCGACGTGTTCACCACGCATTACCTCAGCGCCAAACGCAGTGTGGTGCTCGACCGCGACGATGAGCCTCACCTGCGGTTGCGCTCGCTGGCAATTGACCCACTGCCCGCCACGCAGGTCTGAGGGTTCGGCCGCCGATCAGCCTCCGGTCAGCCTCAGCAGTTTGCCGTTGCCGCCATCGGTGAGCAGGTACAGCCGGCCATCGGGCCCTTGTCGCACATCGCGAATGCGCTCATTGCGGTTGACCAACAGGCGCTCGCGCCCCACCACAGTGGCGCCGTCCATCTGCAGGCGCCACAAAGCCTGACCCGCCAGCGCGCCCACAAAGAGGCTGCCCGTCCAGTGCGCGGGCTGGCTGCCGGTGAAGAAGGCCATGCCGCTGGGCGCGGTCGACGATTTCTGGCCGCCGGTCCAGGCGACGCCGTTGATGGTTTCCCACACCGACACGGGTTGCTCCATGCCGACCTTGGCCGTGCCTTCACCCAGCTGCGTGGTGGTGCCGTATTCCTGTCCGTGGCTGATCACGGGCCAGCCGTGGTTGCGACCTGCCAGCGTGCGGTTGACCTCGTCGCCGCCTTGTGGGCCGTGTTCGTTGGTCCACAGTTCGCCCGTGCCCGGGTGCAGCGCGGCGCCTTGCGGGTTGCGGTGGCCGTAGCTCCACAGGCCGGCCTGTGCGCCGGCGAGCACCGGGTTGCCCGGCGCCGCTGCACCCGCCGTGGTGATGCGCACGACCTTGCCGTTGCCACGCGTGAGGTCTTGCGCAAAGCCACGCTGGTCGTTGTTTTGCCGGTCGCCCAGGGTCACGAACAGGTGGCCGCTCTGGTCGAACACCAGGCGCGAACCGAAGTGCCCGCTGCTGGCCACCTTGGGCGTCTGTCGGTAGATCACCTGCAGGTTCACCAAGGCCATGGCGGTGGTGTCGAGCTCGGCGCGCGCGACCGCCGTGCCGTTGAGCGAAGCATTGCCGCTGTCGGCCTCCGAGAAGCTGAAGTAAACGCGGCGGTTGGTGGCGAATGCAGGGTCGATCACCACGTCGAGCAAGCCGCCCTGGCCGCCTGTGTAGAGGGCGGGCAGGCCCGTGATGTTGCTGAACGACGAGCCGTTGCCCGCGTACAGGCGCAGGGTGCCCAGGCGGCCCGTGATCAACATGCGCGCATCGGGCAAAAAGGCCAGGCTCCACGGATTGGGCAGGCCGGTGGCCAGCTCGGTCACGGTCACTGCGTTGGTGGTGGGCACGAAACCCGGTCCGTTCGCGGTCGTGGCGGGGCTGCTCGGGGCGGTGGGCGCATCGCCACCGCCGCCGCCACAGGCCGACAGCACGGCAGCAGACAACAGCATGGCGAACAGGGGGTGGGGTGTGTAGGCGGATGGCGACATGCGCAAATGCTGGCGCGTTGTTGAAGCGACAGGTGAAAGCAAATGTGCCGTGCGCGGGGTAGGCCGGCGTTCAACACGCGAAAATGCACGCAACATGCCCGCCTACGCCACGCCCCCAGCCTCCCGCTTGATCTGCTTCAACAAGCCCTATGGCGTGTTGAGCCAGTTCACGCCCGAGGGGCGCTGGCGCGGCCTCAAGGACTTCATCGACATCCCCGGCGTGTACGTGGCCGGCCGGCTCGATGCCGACAGCGAAGGCCTGTTGCTGCTCACCAATGACGGCCAGCTGCAGGCCCGCATCAGCGACCCGCGCCACAAGATGGAAAAAACCTACTGGGTCCAGGTGGAGGGCCTTCCCGACGAGGCTGCCCTGGAAGCGCTGCGCCGGGGTGTGCAACTCAACGACGGCCCCACGCGCCCCGCCCGCGCGCGCTGCATGCCAGAGCCCTCGCCGCTGTGGGATCGCGACCCGCCGGTGCGCTTTCGACAGGCCATCCCCACTAGCTGGCTGGAACTGGTGATTGCCGAGGGGCGCAACCGCCAGGTGCGCCGCATGACGGCGGCTGTGGGCCACCCCACGCTGCGGCTGATCCGCGCGGCCATTGGTCCTCACACGCTGCAGGGCCTCGCGCCCGGTGCCTTGCGCGGTTGAGCCTGTTGCTTCCAACACATGACGAACAAGATCCTGCTCACCGGCTTTGACGCCTTCGGTGGCGCCACGCTCAACCCCAGTTGGCTCGCCGTGAAGGAACTGCACGGTCGGCAGATCCTTGGGCACACCGTGGTGGCCGCGCAATTGCCCACGGTGTTCGACGCCTCGCTGCATGAACTGAACGCGCTGCTGAAAAAGCATCGACCCGCGCTGGTGGTGTGTGTGGGCCAGGCCGGTGGGCGCGCAGCGATGTCGTTGGAGCGCGTGGCCATCAACGTGAACGACGCACCCATCGCCGACAACGCAGGCGGCCAGCCGGTGGACACGCCGGTGAAACAAGGCGCGCCTGCCGCCTACTTCACTGGCCTTCCCATCAAGGCCATGCTGGCCAAGCTGCAGGCCCAAGGCGTTGCCGCCGAGGTGTCCCAGACCGCCGGCACCTTCGTCTGCAACCACGTGTTTTACGGGCTCATGCACGCGCTGGCCACGCGGCGCGAACTCAAGCACACGCGCGGCGGATTCGTTCACGTGCCCTGGTTGCCCGAGCAGGGCACACCCAGCATGCCGCTGGACGAGATCGTGCGCGGTCTGAGGCTCGCGGTGCGTTGCGCGCTGCAGGTCGACAGAGATGCAGCGCTGGGCGCGGGCACCACGCACTGATCAGGCCTGCCAGACTCCAAAGCCCGCCGAGCGCAGGTCGATCCCGACCTCGATCTCCTTGTCCACCGCGTCCGCGTACTTCATCGGGTTGAAGCCCTCGTACAAGTCGGGCAGCAGGCGCAGCCCGTACTTCTGCACATACGCATTCGACTGAATCCCCGCTTTGTGCTTGTCAAAGCGCACGTCCGGGTCCAGCCCGGTCATGCCCACGTACACACAGGGCTTCCCCTCGACATAGCCTGGGTTGTTCTTGCGGAAGCGGGGTTCCAGCAGCACGTCTTTGTGCAGTTCGATCACGTAGACGTGGTGGTGGGGGCGGCGTGCCATGGTGGGAGCGAGTTTGCCTTGCTTCACGGCGCGCGCTCCAACGGCAAAAGGGGCGCCAAGCTTTCGATTGGCGCCCCTTGTTCAAGGCTTGCTCACTCTCCCCGGCGGGGCCGGCGAAATGACAGCTTCAGGCTGTGCGGCGGCGACGGGCCAGGCCCAGGCCACCCAGCGCCAGGGCGATCAGGGTCAGGCTGCCTGGCTCGGGCACGTCGGTGGGCGGTGTGGGTTCGGTGTCGTCGAATGCGATCGAGGTGATCTTGAACCAGTCGTCGCGGTCCCTGGGATCGGACACCGATGCACCAAACAGCAGCCCATTGACCAGGCCGCTGTTGATGCTCACATCGCGGGAACTGTTGCTTGCGTTGGCATCATCGTCCTTGCGGTCGCCAAATCCGAGGCCGGCGAGGCCAAGCAATGTTGTGCCATTGAGACCCGATGCATCGGCGATGTTGCCCGTCCAGTAGCTCACGTCACGGTCGTATTCGCCGTAGGGGTCGATCCTCACGGTGGTGGGGATCACGGCCTTGCTGAACTGGAACAGCACGAAATCATGGAAACCGCTGTTGTCGACCTGGTGCTGCGGGGAGCCGCAGTCTTTGCCCTCCAGCTGGTTGCAGACGCCGAGGCCGGTGCTGAAGCGATTGAGCTGAGAAGACTGGAAGGTGGTGCCACCGCCCCCAGTGAGCGACCAGGCGCTGGCCGTGACGGTGACTCCGCTTGCGGTGGTGTAGGTGCGCACATTGCCGAAGTCGCCGCCCCAGATGGTCGAGCCTTTCAGCTCCACGGGGACCAGGTCGGCATGTGCCGAAAAGGCCGCCACCATCAGGGCAGCTGCCACGGTGAAATATCTTGCTTTCATGGGGTTTCCTTTGTTGTGTGGGTCGAGTGAATCCATCCAAAAAGTAGTTCTTTGGGATTCACAAATGTCCTGGCAAGCACTTGTCGTGCCAAACTTTGTATTCGTCAAAGTATGTTGATTTAATTGGCATTGATCGACGAACGCCACACGCCACAGCCAAGTTTTGTAAAACTGGCCGACAACACTTAAGACTTATTTTCCATTCCGCTCAAGACAGCCCGCATGCGTTCGTCCACCACCGACATCGCCCGCCCGAAGCCCGCCACCCAGCGCAGCGATTCGGGCTCGATGACGAACAGTGAGAAGTCGCCAAACGAAAACAGCGGCTCGGCGTCCGGCAGTTTGGCCAGATAGGCCTTTCTCGCTTCCCTGTACCTCGGCGAATCGGACGGGCAAGGATGCGCCAAGCCTTGCACGCTCGCGCGGGGCAGGGCCAGCGGTGAATCGCCAACCGCAAGCGGCGCGGTGACCAGCAGCGCCACAGCCGGGTTGTGCAGCATGTCCTGCGTGTGGGTCGCCAGTTGGCTCACGTGGATGACGAAGCCTGTGCCATCGGGCAGCAGCGCGAGCGGCACCATGGACACGGCCGGTGCGCCCTTGTGCAGCGTGGCCAGCGAAGCCACGGGCTGCGTGCGCAGCAAAGACATGAGTGCGGCGGATTCGGTGGCGTCCATGGGGCTGGTCAAGATTGGGGTTTGCCAGGCCGCGAAGCCAGCGGCGCGTGCACCGCCATCAGCTCCACCACCCAGTCGATGAAGGCCCGCAGTTTTGCACTCACATGGCGGTTGGGCGGGAACGCCACATACATCGGCATGGCATCGACGCGCCAGCCGTCGAACAGCGGCACCAGCTCGCCGCGCGCCGCGTGTTCGCGGGCCATGTACTGCGGCAGCCACAGCACGCCCATGCCCGCCACGCCGGCGGCCAGGTAGGCGTTGCCGTCGTCCACCGCCACCACTTGGCGCCCTTGAATCTCCACGCGTTCGCCATCGCGCTGCATGCCCATGGGCGCCACCGAGCCGCTGCGCGCGCGCAGGTAGCCCACCGTGCGGTGGTGTGGGTCTTCCAGCTCACTGGGGTGCAGCGGCGTGCCGGCGCGCTGCAGGTAGCTGGGTGCCGCGTACACGCCGATCAACAGATCGCCCAC
>JANPKR010000132.1:0-12793 GCA_031426175.1 Hydrogenophaga sp.
GTCCTGGTTGTTCAGCGCGAAGGCGAACAACACAAAAAAAATGGCTGCATTGAGCAGCCACATCAGGTATTTCAAATCGTCCCCTTTGTGGTGGGGCGATTGTAGCGATCAGGTCGCTGCAGCAGCAGCGGCCGTCACGTGGGCTTCTTCGGTTCGAGCCCGAGGATCTCCGCCGTCCTGGCGTCCACCTGCTCCCGCAAGGCCTTGCCCGGCTTGAAGTGCGGCACGCGCTTCTCGGGAATCATCACGCTCTCGCCGGAGCGCGGGTTGCGTCCCACGCGCGGTGATCGGCGATTGACTGAGAAGCTGCCAAAGCCCCGGATCTCGATTCTGTGGCCTTTGACCAAGGCGTCACCCATGGCGTCGAGGATTGCCTTGACAGCAAACTCGGCGTCGCGGTGCGTCAGCTGGCCGAACCGGCTGGCCAACGCTTCAACGAGATCGCTGCGGGTCATGTGTTCGGGTTTGGACTTGGGCATTCAAGGGGCGGCAACCGGTCAGAACTCCCGCTGTGAGGCGGGCGCCTGATCAGTCGCCGGCAATCGTGCTCAGCCGTTGTTGTCCAGCTTGGCGCGCAGCAAGGCGCCCAGGCTGGTCGTGCCGGCGCTCTCGCGCGAGGACTGCTGGCTCAGGCTTGCCATGGCTTCCTGCTGGTCAGCGGCGTCCTTGGCCTTGATGGACAACTGGATGTTGCGCGTCTTGCGGTCGATGTTCACCACCACGGTGGTCACTTCGTCGCCTTCTTTCAGCATGTTGCGTGCGTCTTCCACACGGTCACGGCTGATTTCGCTGGCACGCAGGTAGCCCAAAACGTCTTCGCCCAGATCGATCTCGGCGCCCTTGGCGTCCACGGTCTTGACCTTGCCGGTCACGATGGAGCCCTTGTCATTCACCGCCGCGAAGGTGGTGAATGGGTCGCCGTCGAGCTGCTTGATGCCCAGGGAGATGCGCTCGCGCTCCACGTCGATGGCCAGCACGATCGCTTCGACTTCCTGGCCCTTCTTGTAGTTGCGCACGGCGGCTTCGCCGGTCTCGTTCCACGACAGGTCGGACAGGTGCACCAGACCGTCGATGCCGGCAGCCAGACCGACGAACACGCCAAAGTCGGTGATCGACTTGATCGGGCCCTTGACGCGGTCGCCACGCTTGGTCGCTTCAGCAAACTCGTGCCATGGGTTGGCGCGGCACTGCTTCATGCCCAGCGAGATGCGGCGCTTGTCTTCGTCGATGTCGAGGACCATGACTTCGACTTCGTCGCCCAGCGACACCAGCTTGGAAGGTGCCACGTTCTTGTTGGTCCAGTCCATTTCGGACACGTGCACCAAGCCTTCGATGCCTGGCTCGAGTTCCACAAACGCGCCGTAGTCGGCGATGTTGGTGATCTTGCCGAACATGCGGGTGCTTTGCGGGTAGCGACGGGCCACACCCATCCATGGGTCGTCGCCCATCTGCTTCAGACCCAGCGAGACACGGTGCTTCTCGGTGTCAAACTTGAGAATTTTGGCGGTGATTTCCTGGCCGGCCTGCACCACTTCGCTTGGGTGGCGCACACGGCGCCAGGCCATGTCGGTGATGTGCAGCAGGCCGTCGATGCCGCCGAGGTCCACGAACGCACCGTATTCGGTGATGTTCTTGACCACGCCGTGAACGATGGCACCTTCTTTGAGGGTGTCCATCAGCTTGGCGCGCTCTTCGCCCATGGAGGCTTCCACCACGGCGCGGCGGCTCAGCACCACGTTGTTGCGTTTGCGGTCGAGCTTGATGACCTTGAATTCCAGGGTCTTGTTTTCGTATGGGGTCAGGTCTTTGGTCGGACGGCTGTCGACCAGCGAGCCCGGCAGGAAGGCGCTGATGCCGTTGACCATGACCTTGAGGCCGCCCTTGACCTTGCTGGAGGTCGTGCCGGTGACGAATTCGCCGGATTCAAGGGCTTTCTCCAGAGACATCCAGGAAGCCAGGCGCTTGGCCTTGTCGCGCGACAGCAGGGTGTCGCCGAAACCGTTTTCCACGGAATCGATAGCCACGGAAACGAAGTCGCCAACCTGCACTTCGAGTTCACCCAGGTCGTTCTTGAATTCGGCCAGCGGCACGTAGGCTTCCGACTTCAGACCGGCGTTGACCACCACGTGGCTGTGTTCGATGCGAACGACTTCAGCGGTGATGACTTCGCCCGAGCGCATTTCAGCGCGTTTCAGGGACTCTTCGAACAGGGCGGCAAAAGATTCAGACATTGAATTTCCTAAAACCACTCAGCGTCGGCGCGTTCAACCGAATTGACTCGGTTTGCGCAGGGATCGACGTGTGGGCGGTGTTGACATTGCGGTGCGAAACACCGCGGGGTTGGTTGAAAAGAACCTTCAGACATGCGGGCTGGGAGAGCCCGGCTGTGCCGTCAGGGCCAAATATGAAAGCGCGCTCAGTTTCTCGAGAACGCCATTTTGCCCTGCCACCAGTTCATCACCACCTGCACCGATTGCTCGATGTCCAGTTCGGAGTTGTCCAGTTTCAAGGCATCTTCGGCTGGCTTGAGGGGCGCGTGTGTTCGGGATGAGTCTCTCAAATCACGTTCTCGCAAGTCTGCCAAAAGACCGTCGATGGTAGCAGCAATTCCCTTTGAAATCAATTGCTTATGGCGCCGCTGGGCGCGTTGTTCTGCGGTGGCGGTCAGGAAGACCTTCAAAGCCGCGTCCGGGAAGATCACCGTGCCCATGTCGCGCCCGTCGGCCACCAGCCCGGGCAGGCGCCGGAAGCTCTGCTGCAAGGCGTGCAGGGCGGTTCGCACCGCCAGGTGTTGCGACACCCGGGAGGCCATGCCGCCCGTCGATTCCAGGCGCAGCGGGTCGGTGATGTCGCGGCCGCCGAGGAAGACCTTGTGGTCGCGGAACGCCAGTGGCAACTGCGCGGCCAGCCGGGCGAGGGCTGGTTCGTTATCCAGCGACACGCCAGCGTCTTGTGCCGCGAGCGCTGTGGCGCGGTAGAGCGCGCCGGAATCGAGCAAGTGGTAACCCAGGCGATGCGCCACTTCTGAGGCCAGGGTGCCTTTGCCGGAAGCCGTGGGGCCGTCGATGCAGATGACGGGGATGGCCTGTGCTGTTGTGCTGCAGACCTCGAACAGGGTCTCGAAATAGTCGGGGAAGGTCTTGCCTACACATTTGGGGTCTTCAATGCGCACCGGAACACCCGCCGGGTTGAAAGCGGCGAGTGAGAAGCACATGGCCACCCGGTGGTCATCGTAGGTGTGGATGCTGGCGGCGCGCCATGTTGAGGGCGGCGTGATCCTGATGAAGTCGGCGCCTTCTTCCACCGTGGCGCCGAGCTTGCGGCATTCGTTGGCCATGGCAGCGATGCGGTCGGTTTCCTTCACGCGCCAGCTGGCGATGTTGCGCAGGGTGGTGGTGCCGTCGGCGTAAAGCGCCATCACGGCCAAGGTCATGGCTGCGTCGGGGATGTGGTTGCAGTCGAGCTCGATGGCCTTGAGTGGCCATGCACCGCGCCGGATGTGCAGGCGGTTGGCTTCGCCCGTGATGTCGGCGCCCATCAGCCGGGCGGCTTCAACAAAGCGAATGTCGCCCTGGATGGAAGCCATACCGACGCCTTCGATCGTGATCCCCTGGGGGCTTGGGGCGATGGCGCCGAGCGCGACGAAGTAACTGGCCGACGAAGCGTCGCCTTCCACCGGAATTCGCCCGGGCGAACGGTAGCGGCTGCCGGCCGGGATGGTGAAACGTTGCCAGCCATCGCGTTGCACGTCGACACCGAAGCGCGAGAGCAGGTTGAGCGTGATCTCGATGTAGGGGCGCGAGATCAGTTCCCCGACCACCTCAATGACGATGGCTTGTTGTTGCGCCACCAGCGGCAGCGCCAGCAGCAGCGCCGTGAGGAACTGGCTGGAGACGTCGCCCCGCACGCTTATGGGCTGCGCCAATTGGAGCGTTGACGGTGAGCCGGTACCGAGCTTGAGCGGCGGGTAGCCCTCTTGAGCCAGGCAGTCCACCGCGCAGCCGAGTTGGCGCAAGGCGTCCACCAGATCGCCGATGGGGCGCTCGTGCATGCGCGGCACACCGCTGAGTTCGAACTCGGCACCATGGGTGGAAGCGAGCAGGGCCAGTGCCGCGGTGAGCGGACGCATGGCGGTGCCGGCGTTGCCGAGAAAAAGCCGAGCCCGTCGAACGGGCAACTGCCCGCCAAGTCCGTGTACGCGCAAAGTGCCGTCGGTTTGTGACTCGATCCGGCATCCAAGCTGGCGCAAGGCATTCAGCATCACATGGGTGTCGTCGGAGTCCAGCAAATCGGCCACATCGGTGTGGCCTTCGCTCAGGGCAGCCAGCAGCAGCACCCGGTTGGAGATGCTCTTGGATCCAGGCAGGCGCACGGTGCCGACCGCGCTGGCCAGCGGGGGGATGTCGAGGAAAGGAATGGAGTACATGCGCGATGACGCGAACAAGCCGCGTGAAGCGGCCTCAGCCCTGGGGCTTGATGGCCGACATGCGCCAATGGGCGCGGGCAGTGCTGGCTTGATCGATGAGGGATTCCAGCGCATCCGGGTTGTCGGCGTTGATGGCGGTTTCCAGCGCATGCAGGGCGCGCTGGAACAAACGCGACTGTGCGAGCAGCTCTTCGCGGTTGGACATCAGGATGTCGCGCCAGACCACCGGGTCGCTGGCGGCGATGCGCGTGAAATCGCGGAAGCCCGGTCCAGCCAAAGACAGGAAGTCTTCAGCCTGCGGTTGGCTTTGGATCCCGTTCATCAAGGCAAACGCCACCAGGTGCGGCAGGTGACTCACCGCGGCGTACGCTGCGTCGTGTGCCTCGGGCGACATCTGCTTGACATGGCAGCCCAGTGCTGTCCAGACCTTTTGCGCCTTTTCCAGCTGTGCCGTGAGCGTGCGCTCGATCGGTGTGAGGATGACCTGGCGGCCCTTGTACAGATCGGGATCGGCATGGTCGACGCCGGCAAGTTCTTTGCCCGCAATCGGGTGCGTGGGCACGAAGACGCCCACCTGGTCCTTCAGCACGCGGCGCGCGGCGTCGATCACCTCGCGCTTGGTCGACCCCACGTCCATGATCAGCACGTCGCCGCGCACAAGGTGGCGGATGGCCTTGAAGGTGGCTTCGGTGGCCGAGACCGGTACCGCCAGCAGCACCAGATCGGCGCCCGACACGGCCAGCAACGCAGAGGGCGCTTCCACATCGATCACGCCCAACTGCCGTGCACGTTCTGTGGTCGAGGGCGACTTGCTGTAGCCGACCACGCGCTTGACCAGGCCCGCGCGCTTGAGTGCCAGCGCAAACGACCCGCCCATCATTCCGCAGCCGATCAATCCCAGTTGTTCAAACATCATTCGTTCACCGGGTATGCGCCCAGCACCTTGTAGAAAGCGCACAAACCCTGAAGCTCTTGCAGCGCGGCAGCCACGTGGGGCTGCGATGGATGGCCGGCGATGTCGATGTAGAAGTAGTACTCCCATTGCCCGGATTTCGCAGGTCGTGATTCGAAACGGGTCATCGACACGCCGTTGTTTTTCAGGGGTACCAGCAGGTCGTGCACCGCGCCTGGCCGGTTGGGCACCGACACCACCAAACTCGTGCAATCGCGGCCAGACGCGGGCGGCATGGCCAGGGTCTGGGGGAGGGCGATCACGGCAAATCGCGTCCGGTTGTAGGCCTCGTCCTGAATGGCGTGAGAGACGATGTGCAAGCCGAACTGGGCTGCAGCGCGTTCGCTGGCAATGCCCGCCCAAGTGGGGTTGGTGGCCGCCAGGCGAGCACCCTCGGCGTTGCTGGAGACGGCCCGCTTTTCTGCCGTGGGCAAGTGCTGTGACAACCAGTTCTGGCATTGGGCCAGCGCCTGGGGATGCGCCATGACGACCTCAATGCCGTCGAGTTTGTTGAGCTGGCGCAGCAGGTTGTGGCGCACCAGAAGACTCACCTCGCCCACCACGTGCACGGGTGAACGCAGGAAAAGATCCAGCGACCGCGCCACCACGCCTTCGGTGGAGTTTTCCATGCCAACCACACCAAATTGCGCAGTGCCGGCGGCCGTGGCGTGAAACACCTCGTCAAAGTCGGCGCAGTAGATCAGGTTGGCCGCACTGCCGAAGAACTCGATCGCCGCTTGTTCGCAGAAGGTGCCTTGCGGGCCCAGCACAGCCACGCGTTGAGGGGCTTCCAGTGCGAGGCATGCAGACATGATCTCGCGCCAGATCGAGGCCACGTGCTGGTTCAGCAGCGGCCCCTGGTTGGCACCCTGGATCTTTTCAATGACTTGGGCCACGCGATCGGGTCTGAAAAATGGCGAGCCTTCGTGTCGTTTGATGACGCCGACTTCCTCGGCCACGCGGGCGCGCTGGTTCAGCAGCGAGAGCAGTTGTTGATCGAGCGCATCGATCTGCACGCGCAAGGCCGCGAGCGCATCGGACTGGGTGGGTTGGCTCATGTATTCGGGTTCCGGGGCCTGCGTTCAGGCCCGTGTTTTTTCAAATTCGCGCATGAACTGCACCAGCGCCTGCACGCCTTCAAGCGGCATGGCGTTGTAGAGGCTGGCGCGCATACCGCCCACCGATTTGTGTCCCTTGAGCTGCAGCAGGCCAGCGCCCTTGGCGCCTGCCAGGAAGGCGTCGTTCAAGGTCTCGTCTCGCAGGAAGAACGGCACGTTCATGCGCGAGCGGCAGTCCCGCGCAACCTTGTTGAAGTAAAGCGAGGAGCTGTCGATGAAGTCATACAGCAGAGAGGCCTTGGCGATGTTGCGCTGTTCCATCGCCGCCACGCCGCTCAGGCTGCCCTCGGTCTGGCGCCTGAGCCACTGGAACGTGAGGCCCGCCATGTAAATGCTGAAGGTGGGTGGCGTGTTGTACATCGAGCCGTTGGCGGCTACCGTTTTGTAGTCGAATGCGCTGGGGCAGACGGGCAGGGCGTGCCCCAGCAGGTCTTCGCGCACGACCACCAGGGTCAGGCCAGCCGGCCCAAGGTTTTTCTGCGCACCGCCGAAAGCCAGGCCTACGCGCGACCAGTCGACCGTGCGTGAGGCCACGTGGGACGAGAAGTCGATCACCAGCGGAGCGTCACTGCCCAGTGATTTCAGGTCGGGCAGCTCGTGAAACTCGATGCCGTGGATCGTTTCGTTGCTGCAGATGTGCACGTATTGTGATTTCTCGCCGAGCTTCCACGAGCCCTGCGAGGGCAGGGTGGTGTGATTCGAATCTGCGTTGCTGGCGGCCAACGCAGGCTGCGCATATCGCGCTGCCTCCTTGACGGACTTCTGGCTCCAACTGCCTGTCACGACAAAGTCGACCTGGCCTCCACGCGAGAGGTTCAGCGGAACGATGGCGTTTTCGGCCAACCCTCCACCCTGCATGAACAGGATCTGGAAGTTGTCCGGGATGGCGAGCAGTTCGCGCAGGTCGGCTTGCGCCGCTTGCATGATCTCGCCGAACTCCTTGCCGCGATGGCTCATTTCCATCACGCTCATGCCGCTGCCGTGCCAGTCGAGCATTTCGTCAGCGGCCTGTTGCAGCACCTCGGCCGGCATGGCGGCTGGACCGGCGGAGAAGTTGAACGGGCGCTCCATCACGCCTCAAGGCCCGGAGCGTCGCCCTCATTCGGCTCGTCCAGTTCGGGCACGTTGGCGTCGTTTTCCACGATGCGCTGCAGGCCCGACAGTTCGGCGCCTTCGTCCAGCGCTATCAACGTGACACCTTGTGTGGCGCGTCCCATTTCGCGGATTTCTGAAACGCGTGTGCGCACCAACACACCTTTGTCGGTAATCAGCATGATTTCGTCGTCGGTATGCACGAGCGTGGCGGCCACCACCTTGCCATTGCGCTCGCTTTGCTGGATGGCGATCATGCCTTTCGTGCCACGTCCATGACGGGTGTACTCGGAGATCGGCGTGCGCTTGCCGTAGCCATTGATGGTGGCGGTCAAAACGCTCTGGTGCTCGTCTTCGGCCACAAGCATGGCAATCACGCTTTGCGTCTCTTCGATCATCATGCCGCGCACGCCGCGCGCGTTGCGACCCATGGGGCGCACGTCGTTTTCGTCAAAGCGCACGGCCTTGCCGCCATCGCTGAACAGCATCACGTCGTGCTGGCCATCGGTGAGTGCAGCGCCGATCAGGAAGTCGTTTTCATCCAGGTCCACCGCGATGATGCCGGCCTTGCGCGGGTTGCTGAACTCGTCCAGCGCGGTTTTCTTGACTGTTCCCATGCTCGTTGCCATGAATACGTAGCGGTCCGAGGGGAAGGTGCGCATCTCGCCGGTGAGCGGCAGCACGACGTTGATCTTCTCGCCCTCTTGCAGAGGGAACATGTTGACGATGGGTCGCCCACGTGAACCGCGTGAACCCGCCGGCACTTCCCACACCTTGAGCCAGTAGAGCCGGCCGCGGTTGGAGAAACAAAGGATGTAGTCATGCGTGTTGGCGATGAAGAGCTGGTCGATCCAGTCGTCTTCTTTGGTGGCAGTGGCCTGCTTGCCACGTCCGCCGCGCTTTTGGGCCCGGTACTCCGAGAGCGGTTGGCTCTTGATGTACCCGCTGTGGCTGAGCGTGACCACCATGTCGGTGGGCGTGATCAGGTCTTCGGTGGCCAGATCTTGCGCGTTGTGCTCGATCTCGCTGCGGCGCGCGCCCAGCTTGGTCTGGCCGAATTCCTGCTTCACGATGACCAGTTCGTCGCCGATGATGGTCGAGACGCGCTCGGGCTTCGAAAGGATGTCAAGCAGATCGTCGATCTCTCCCATGACTTCCTTGTACTCGGCCACTATCTTGTCTTGCTCCAGACCGGTCAGGCGCTGCAGGCGCATTTGCAGGATTTCCTGCGCCTGGGTTTCGGACAGTCGGTACAGGCCGTCACTGCCCATGCCAAAGGCTTTCTCCAGACCGTCGGGGCGGTAATCGTCGGCATTGATCACGCCGCCATCGGCACGCGTGCGCGTGAGCATCTCGCGCACCAGCTGACTGTCCCACGGACGTGCCATCAGCTCGGCCTTGGCCACCGGCGGTGTGGGTGACTCGCGGATGATGCGGATGAAGTCGTCGATGTTGGCCAGCGCCACAGCAAGTCCTTCGAGCACATGGCCGCGTTCGCGTGCCTTGCGCAGGTTGAACACGGTTCGGCGAGTCACCACCTCGCGGCGGTGCTCCAGAAACACCTGGATAAGGTCTTTGAGGTTGCACAGGCGAGGTTGGCCATCGACCAGCGCCACCATGTTGATGCCGAAGGTGTCCTGCAGCTGCGTCTGCTTGTACAGGTTGTTGAGAACCACCTCAGGGACCTCGCCACGCTTGAGTTCAATCACCAGGCGCATGCCTGATTTGTCCGACTCGTCCTGGATGTGGCTGATGCCTTCTATCTTTTTCTCGTGCACCAGCTCTGCAATGCGCTCCTGCAGCGTCTTCTTGTTCACCTGGTAAGGCAGCTCGTCCACGATGATCGACTGGCGCTGACCGCGGTCGATGTCCTCAAAGTGGCATTTCGCCCGCATCACCACGCGGCCGCGGCCAGTGCGGTAGCCATCCTTCACGCCATTGATGCCATAGATGATGCCGGCCGTGGGGAAATCGGGAGCCGGGATGATTTCCATCAATTCGTCAATGGACGCTTCCGGGTTCTTCAGCAGATGCAGACAAGCATCCACCACTTCATTGAGGTTGTGCGGCGGGATGTTGGTCGCCATGCCCACCGCAATGCCCGACGAGCCGTTGACCAGCAGGTTGGGCAATCGCGAAGGCAGCACCAATGGTTCTTTTTCGGAGCCGTCGTAGTTGGGGCCGAAGTTGACGGTTTCCTTGTCGATGTCGGCCAACATCTCGTGCGAGATTTTGGACAAGCGGATTTCGGTGTATCGCATGGCCGCAGCGTTGTCGCCATCCACCGAGCCGAAGTTGCCCTGGCCGTCCACCAGCATGTGACGAAGCGAAAAGTCTTGCGCCATTCGCACGATCGTGTCGTATACCGCGCTGTCGCCATGCGGGTGGTACTTACCGATCACGTCTCCAACGATACGGGCCGACTTCTTGTAGGGACGGTTCCAGTCGTTATTGAGTTCGTGCATGGCGAACAACACTCGCCGATGCACGGGCTTGAGACCGTCGCGCGCATCAGGAAGCGCCCGCCCGACAATCACGCTCATTGCGTAGTCGAGGTAGCTGCGGCGCATTTCCTCTTCAAGACTGATGGGCAAGGTCTCTTTGGCGAACTGTGTCATGAGCAGGCAATGAAATACGTCAGGTGGGCCAAAAGGCAACCTGCCATTTTACGGGCCGCACCGAAGTGAAGTCGTGAGCGAGCTTTGTTGTACCACCACAACGAATGCAGGTGTGGCCGGAATACAGTCGCTGGGGAGTCTTGGCCACCGGTCTGCCGTATAGCGCTTGTGGCACAATGAAAACCAGCGTTTTGAGTGGTGGTCACTTCAAGCGTCTTTTTTTGTACGCAGATTGTCTGCGGCTTACCAAGAGGAAAACCATGAAAAAACTCAACAAAGTGGCAATGCTGATCGCAACGGTCGCCATGGCATCGGCCGCTGGCGCCCAAACCATCGACAACTGGCGCAACGGCACCAATGACATCGTTTGGAAAAACGGCACCAATGAACTCTGCTGGCGCAACGCCAACTGGACGCCTGCCACTGCAGCCGTTGGTTGCGATGGTGCGATCGTTCCTGTTGCCGCACCCGCACCCGCACCGGCTCCTGCACCGGCCCCTGCCGCCGCACCTGCACCTGCGCCGGCTCCTGCTGCCGCTCCAGCACCTGCTGCATCGAAAGTTACCTACGCTGCCGACGCGTTTTTCGACTTCGACAAAGCCGTGCTCAAGCCTGAAGGCAAAGCCAAGCTGGACGATCTCGCCAGCAAAGTGTCCGGTATCAACCTGGAAGTTGTGATTGCAGTCGGCCACACCGACTCCACCGGTGCCGCCGGTTACAACCAAGCGCTGTCAAACCGCCGCGCAGAAGCTGTCAAGGCTTACCTGGTCAGCAAGGGCATCGAGAGCAACCGTATCTACACCGAAGGTAAGGGCCTGACCCAGCCGGTGGCTGATAACGCGACCCGCGAAGGCCGCGCAAAGAACCGCCGCGTTGAGGTGGAAGTCGTTGGCACTCGCGCCAACAAGTAAACCTTCGGTTTGCCCATGAAAAAACCGCGCCCAGGCGCGGTTTTTTCATGGGTTGTCGATAATGCACGCCATGAATACAAATCTCAACGCTGACCCTGCGGAGTTGGCCAAGTTTTCCGATCTGGCTCATCGCTGGTGGGACCCCGAAAGCGAATTTCGGCCTTTGCACCAGATCAATCCATTGCGGCTGACTTGGATTGATGCTTTGGCTCAGATTAAAGGCAAACGCGTGTTGGACATTGGCTGTGGGGGAGGAATTCTTTCCGATGCCATGGCACGCAACGGAGCATTTGTGACCGGCATTGACCTTTCAACCAAGGCGCTGCGGGTTGCGCAGTTACACGCGCTGGAAGCGGGTACGGCCAATGTCGACTACCAAGAGGTCAGTGCAGAGGCCTTGGCCCTACAGGAGCCTGCGGCGTTTGACGTGGTGACATGCATGGAAATGCTTGAGCACGTGCCCGACCCTTCGTCTGTTGTGCGTGCCTGCTCCACTCTCGTCAAGCCCGGTGGTTGGGTGTTTTTCTCAACCCTCAATCGCAACCCCAAGGCGTTTTTGTTCGCGATTCTTGGGGCAGAGTATGTGTTGCAGTTGCTGCCCAAAGGCACACACGAATATGCCAAGTTCATAAAGCCGAGTGAGCTGGCGAGCTATGGGCGTGACGTCGGTCTGGAGCTCACCGATACGCGTGGCATGCAATACAACCCGATCACGCGCCGCTACTGGTTAAGCGACGACACCAGCGTGAACTACATGTTTGCTACGCGCAAGGCATGAAGCACCCCGTTTTTCGAGGCGTGCGAGCGGTCTTGTTTGATCTGGACGGCACGCTGATCGACAGTGCTCCCGATCTGGGTGCGGCTGCGGATGCAATGCGTTTGCATCGCGGCATGGCGTCCAAACCGGCAGCTGATTACCGACCCCACGTTGGATCTGGAGCACGCGGCATGCTGCAGGTCGCCTTCGGTATGGGCACTCAACATCACGACTACGAGCGATACAAGGAAGAGTTCTTCATCCGCTACGAGAGCTGTTTGACGCAGCGGACTCGACTCTTTGACGGGGTCGATCGGCTGGTGGCGGCGTTGCTGCAGCGAGGCCTGCGGTGGGGAGTGGTGACCAACAAGGCTCAGCGTTTCACGTTGCCCATCACACGATCCATGGACCTCTTCGATTCAGCTGCCACAGTGATCAGCGGTGACACCACGCCCTACGCCAAACCACACCCCGAGCCCTTGCTTGAAGCGGCGCGCCGCCTGTCGTTCTTACCGGCGCATTGCGTTTACGTGGGAGATGACGAGCGTGACATCCGTGCGGGACGTTCGGCGGGCATGTGGACCGTAGCGGCCAAGTATGGTTACCTCGGTGAGGGAGCTGATGTGGCGAGCTGGGGCGCTGACGCAGAAGTTTCTTCTCCGGTACAGGTCTTGCAATTGCTCGAACCGTCATAAAATACAGGGCTTGGGGCTGCACTGGTTTCGACGTGGGTTCGGACGCGCAGCAGGGCATGTCGAGGTTCTGTCACCTCGTAAATCAACAGAAAAAAACCAACTGCAAACGACGAACGTTTCGCACTCGCCGCTTAATCAGCGGTGAGCCTTGCAACAGCAGGCCGATGGGCTGGGCAAGGGGGTCGCAAGACCTCCCGGCTGCAAGGATAATTTCATCGGCTGGC
>JANPKR010000133.1:0-2134 GCA_031426175.1 Hydrogenophaga sp.
GGCGTGTTTGAGGTGGCCTTGCAGCGCCTCGAAGAACCCCAGGCGCACGGCTGGGAACAGGTCGAGTTCCGCGTGGCCGGCCACGCGGGCGCGACGCCCAAACCAGTGGGCAAGGTGGCCTCTGGCGGTGAACTTTCGCGCATTGCACTCGCCATCTCGGTGGTCACCAGCCGGCTGGGGCAAGCGCCCACGCTCATCTTTGACGAGGTGGACTCCGGTATCGGCGGCGCCGTGGCGCACACCGTGGGCCAGCTGCTGCGCCAGCTCGGGCGCGACCGCCAGGTGCTGGCCGTGACCCACCTGCCCCAGGTGGCGGCCTGCGCCGACCACCATCTGCTGGTGAGCAAGCAACTGGTGGGCAAGCAAACGTTGAGCACCGTCGCACCCATCGGGATTGAGGCGCGTGTGGTCGAGCTTGCACGCATGCTCGGCGGCAGCGAAAAATCGGAGATCTCGCTGGCCCATGCGCGAGAACTCCTGTCGGCGTGATTGCTCCAACCAACATGTCTGCAACGAACGATGTCCCTATCCACCTGGTTCTGATCACCGGCATGTCCGGCTCGGGCAAGTCGGTCGCACTCACCGCGCTGGAAGACGTGGGCTTCTACTGCGTGGACAACCTGCCACCGGAATTGCTCGAGTCCTTCATCGAGCTCGAGCAGAGCCACAAGGCCAGCAAGGTGGCGATTGCCATGGACGTTCGCAGTGCGGGCTCGCTGCCGGGTTTGCCCAAGCGGCTCGCGCAATTGCAACGCCATGCGCATCGACCGGTGAATCTCACCACCGTGTTTCTCGACGCCACCACCGACACGCTGGTGCGCCGGTTTTCAGAAACACGGCGACTGCACCCTTTGTCGCTCAAACAGTTCAACGACCAGCACAGAGCCCTGACCGACGCCATCGAACAGGAGCGCGAGCTGCTGGCCGAACTCCGCGATCAGGCGCTGGTGCTCGACACCAGCCTGATTCGGCCCACACACCTGCGCAGCCAGATCAAGGACCTGCTGGGGGCCACGCAGGCGCCACTCACCCTGGTGTTCGAGTCGTGTGCGTTCAATCGAGGCATTCCCATGGATGCCGACTTTGTGTTCGACGTGCGCATGCTCGCCAACCCGCACTATGAGCCTCACCTCAAACCCCTGACCGGCCGCGACGAGGCAGTGGCGGCCTACCTGGCCGCGCAACCAGAGGTGCGGCGGATGGAGCAGCAGATCACCGACTTTCTGGGGCACTGGCTGCCGCAGATGCTGCGCGATCACCGCAGCTATGTGACCGTGGCCATTGGTTGTACCGGTGGGCAGCACCGCTCGGTGTACCTCGTAGAGCAACTCGCACGTGCGTTCGGTGTGGACTGGTCCACACGGGTGAGGCACCGCGAGTCCGACAGCTGGCCAACGCCGATGGTGCCGGGCGTTTAAGCCTGCGCAAGCAGGTCGGGTACCAGCAATCCCTGCAGCAGCAGCCTGACGGGCGCGGGCAGGCCATGCTGGGCCAGCAGCGCAGCGGCTACCCATTGGCCCTCAGGCAACTCGCCAGGGTTGGGCTCCGACCTGAGTTCCAGCAGCAAGGGGTGCAACCGCAACTCACGGTGAGTGAGGCTGTGCGATACCGCGTCCAGAGCGATCAACGAATCCAGCCAGGCCTGCGGCAGGTCTGCGCGAGCGGCCTGATCACTCTCGAACACGGGCGGACAATACAGACCAGCCCAGATGCCGCTGGCCGGCCGGCGCTGCAGCCAGAAGCGCTCTGGTCCATCGGACAACCTCACAAGCAGCAACCACCAGCTTTCATGGCGGCGCTTCAAGGTTCGGGTCTTCACAGGAAAACGCTGCGGATCACCCGCCTGGTATCCGCGGCAAATGCCGTGCATGGGGCACTGCGCACAGGCAGGACGGCTGCGTGTGCATACCGTCGCGCCCAGATCCATGAGGCCCTGTGTGTAAGCGGTCATGTCGTCGGCCGAGGGCTCGATCGGCAGCAGCGCCTGCGCCATCTCCCACAGCGCGCGTTGGGGTTTTGTCTGCGACAGATCGCCCTCGAACGCGAGCAAGCGCGTCAGCACCCTGCGCACATTGCCGTCCACGATGGACACACGCTCACCGAAACAGAACGATGCGATGGCGGCGGCGGTGGA
>JANPKR010000134.1:0-1517 GCA_031426175.1 Hydrogenophaga sp.
CTGCCCCGGCTTTTTCCCGAGCAAGATGACCATGGGCACCCTCAAGGCCATGGGCGAAGAGCGCCTGGCCGCGCATGCACCGCTGGGGCGCCTGGGTGACGACGAAGATTTGAAAGGCCTCACTCTGCTGTATGCGAGCGATGCCGGCAAACACATCACGGGTCAGTGGCTGGCGGTGGACGGCGGCGTGAGCGTCATCACCGGCGGCTGAGCACACGCTTTTCGTACTGAGCACAATACCGTTCGGGCTGAGCCTGTCGAAGCCCTCGCCAGCATCTCGGTGAACCCTTCGATAAGCTCAGGGCGAACGGATATATCTTCAAGGCCATGAAATTTTCCGTCCGTATTCCCTTCGTTGAACTGCTCGGCTTCGAACTTCAGAAGTTCGAAGGCGGCGAGGCGGAGATCGCCTTCAAGCCCTCCGATGACCACCTGAATTCATTCGACGTTGTGCATGGCGGCGCGAGCATGACCTTGCTGGACGTGGTGATGGCACACGCGTCGCGCTCGGTGGAAGCCGACATGGGTTGCGTCACCATCGAGATGAAGACCAGTTTCATGCGCGCGGCCAAAGGCCCGCTGCTCGCCAAGGGCCGGCTGCTGCACCGCACCGCCACCATGGCGTTCACTGAAGGCAGCATTTTTGACGCGGCGGGCAAGCTCTGCGCGCACGCCACCGGTACCTTCAAGTTCGTGGCCCGGCTGCCCGTGGGCCCTGGAAGCACGCAAGCTTTCAACCGCATTTCGACCGACTGAAACCACCGACCCATTTCCACAGGAGACACACCATGCCCACCAACCACCAAATCGTGCTCGACAACCGCCCGCAAGGCGAAGCCACGGTGAGCAACTTCAAGCTCGTCACCACGGACACTCCCGCGCTCAAGGACGGCCATGTGCTGGTGCGCCACCACTTTCTGAGCCTGGACCCGTACATGCGCGGGCGCATGAACGACAGCAAGAGCTACGCCGCTTCGCAGGCGCTGGGCGAGGTCATGATTGGCGGCACCGTGGGTGAGGTGGTCGAGTCCATGCACCCCAAGTTCAAGGCCGGTGACCAGGTCGTGGGCATGGGTGGCTGGCAGGAGTTCAGCGTGGTCGACGCCAACCAGGTCGGCGCGCTGCGCAAGGTGGACACGACCCACGTGCCGCTGTCTTACTACCTGGGCGCGGTGGGCATGCCCGGCGTGACCGCCTGGTATGGCCTGGTGAAGCTGATCAACCCCAAGGCGGGTGACACCGTGGTGGTGAGCGCCGCCACTGGTGCCGTGGGCAGTGCCTTCGGCGCGCTGGCCAAGGCGCGCGGCTGCCGCGCGGTGGGCATTGCCGGTGGGCCCGACAAGTGCAAGTACGCGGTGGAAGAGCTCGGCTTTGACGCCTGCATCGACTACAAGCTGCACAAGGACATGTACTCACTCGCCAAGGCGCTGAAAGACGTGTGCCCCAAGGGCATTGACGGCTACTTCGAGAATGTGGGTGGCATGGTGCTGGACGCGGTGCTGCTGCGCATGAACGCC
>JANPKR010000135.1:0-2572 GCA_031426175.1 Hydrogenophaga sp.
GGGCTCACGAACTGCACGCCCGAAGAACTGGCCCACATCCAGACCCTCAACGCGCAGTACATCGCAAAGTTCGGTTTTCCGTTCGTGCTCGCGGTGCGCGGACCGCGCGGCACGGGCCTGTCCAAGCGCGAGATCATCGCCACCGTGGAGCGCCGCCTGGGCAACCCGGTGGACTTCGAGCGCGCCGAGTGCCTGCGCAACATCCACCGCATCGCCGAGATCCGGCTGAACGACAAGTTCGGCTTCACGCCGGCCGTCGGTAACGAGGTGTGGGACTGGCACGAGGACCTTTCGCGCCACAGCGATCCCGGGTTCGTCGAACAGGGCCAGCTCACCGTGACCTACCTGACCGATGCACACCGCGCGTGTGCGGCCGACATCGCTTCCCGCATGAGGACGTGCGGGTTTGATGAGGTGAACATCGATGCGGTGGGCAACGTGGTGGGCCGCTACCACGGAGCAACCCCTCAAGCGCCTGCATTGCTCACCGGCAGCCACTTCGACACCGTGCGCAACGGCGGCAAGTACGACGGGCGCCTGGGCATCTTCGTGCCCATGGCGTGCGTGAAGCAGCTCCACGCGGCGGGCAAACGCCTGCCGTTCGGCATCGAGGTGGTGGGCTTTGCCGAAGAAGAGGGCCAGCGCTACAAGGCCACGTTCCTGGGCTCGGGCGCCCTCACCGGCCACTTCAACCCGGTCTGGCTCGACCAGCAGGACGCCGACGGTGTGACCATGAGGGACGCCATGCGCCACGCTGGCCTGCCGGCCACGCTGGAGGCCATCGGCGCGCTTCAACGCGACCCGTCGAAGTACCTCGGCTTTGTCGAGGTGCACATTGAGCAGGGCCCTGTGCTCAACGAGATCGACCTGCCACTCGGGGTGGTGACCTCCATCAACGCCAGCGTGCGTTACCAGTGCGAAGCCATCGGCATGGCCAGTCACGCCGGCACCACGCCCATGAACCGCCGGCGCGATGCCGCCAGCGCGGTGGCCGAGCTTGCGCTCTACGCCGAGCAGCGCGCCTCGGCCGACGGCGATTCGGTGGCCACCATCGGCATGTTGCAGGTGCCCGGCGGCTCGATCAACGTGGTGCCCGGTCGTTGCCGGTTCTCGCTGGATCTGCGAGCGCCCAGCAATGCACAGCGCGACGCGCTGGAGCGCGACATCCTCGCGCAGTTGCGCGCCACCTGCGAACGGCGCGGCATCGGCCTCACGCTGGAGGAAACCATGCGGGCCGCTGCCGCTCCGAGCGCACCCGAGTGGCAAGCCCGCTGGGAGAACGCGGTAAATGCCTTGGGCGTGCCGCTGCACCGCATGCCCAGCGGCGCTGGCCACGACGCCATGAAGCTGCACGAGGTGATGCCCCAGGCCATGCTGTTTGTGCGCGGGCTCAACAGCGGCATCAGCCACAACCCGCTCGAATCCACCACCAGCGACGACATCGAGCTGTGCGTCAACGCCTTCTTGCATCTGCTCGACCAACTCGCTGAAGAACACAAAACCTGAACCCCATGACGACCCAACAACAACTGGATGCCTGGATCGACGCCCATTTCGACGAGGAAGTGCGCTTCCTGCAGGAGCTCGTGCGCGTTCCCACCGACACGCCGCCCGGCAACAACGCGCCCCACGCCGAACGCACGGCCGAGCTGCTGGCGGCCATGGGCCTCAGCGCGGAGCAACACGCAGTGCCAACGGCCGAAGTGCAGGCCGCCGGCCTGCAGAGCATCACCAACCTGATCGTTCGCCGTCCCTATGGCCCAGGAAAGACCATCGCACTCAACGCCCACGGTGACGTGGTACCGCCGGGTGAAGGCTGGACACGCGACCCCTATGGCGGCGAGATCGTGGATGGCAAGATCTACGGTCGCGCCACCGCAGTCAGCAAGTGCGACATCGCCAGCTTCACCTTCGCCATCCGCGCACTCGAATCGCTGAACGCAAAGCTGGCAGGGAACGTGGAATTGCACGTCACCTACGACGAGGAATACGGCGGTGAGGTCGGCCCGGACTGGCTGTTGAAGAAGGGCCTGACCAAACCCGACCTGATGATCGCTGCCGGTTTCAGCTACCAGGTGGTGGTGGCGCACAACGGGTGCCTTCAACTCGAAGTGACGGTGCACGGCGACATGGCGCACGCCGCCATTCCCGACAGTGGCACCGACGCGCTGCAGGGCGCCACGCACATCCTGAATGCGCTTTACGCGCTCAACACCGACTACCTGAAGATCACGTCGAACGTGGAAGGCATCACCCACCCGTACCTGAACGTCGGCCAGATCAGCGGCGGCACCAACACCAACGTGATCCCGGGCAAGGTCGTGCTCAAGGTCGACCGCCGCATGATCCCCGAGGAGGACCCGGCCGACGTGGAAGCGTCCCTGCGCCGGACCATCGAGCAGGCTGCAGCCAGCTTCAACCCACCACGCGGAGGCCGCGCGATCCGCGTGGATGTGAAACGCATCCTGCTGGCGCGCGCACTCCAACCTCTGCCTGGCAACCGGCCGCTTGTCGATGCGATTCAAAGGCACGGCCAGGCCGTCTTCGGCGAAGCCATTCCCGCGGTGGGCAC
>JANPKR010000136.1:0-11573 GCA_031426175.1 Hydrogenophaga sp.
GCTTGAAGCCGAGGCGCGCATCAAGGACGAGCTCAACCGCCAGATCATCGCCAGCAGCCCGGACTGCACCAAGGTGCTCGATCTCGAAGGCCGCGTTGTGCAGATGACGGCGCAAGGGTGCCGCCTGGTGGAGGTCGACGATTTTGAACAGGTGCGCCTGAGCGACTGGACGGGGTGGTGGCCCGACGACGGCGTGCAGCTGGCGGCGGGCTCGATCGCCTCGGCCCAGCGTGGGGAGAGCGCCCGCTTCGTGGCTTATGGCCCCACCTTCAAAGGCACGCCCAAATGGTGGGACACCATGGTGACGCCGATCTGCGACCCCAACGGCCAGCCGGTGATGCTGCTGGCGGTCTCGCGCGACATCACCGATCAGCACCTCCAGCAGGAAAGCATCCAGCGCTTCAACGCAGAGCTGGAAAGCGCCGTGAGGCAGCGCACTGACGAACTGGCGCAGGCCAAGGAGCGCGTCGGCATGGCACTGGCCGAGGCGCAGACACTGTACGACCAGGCGCCCTGCGGTTACCACTCTGTCGATGCCAACGGCATCATCGTGTTGATCAACCGCACCGAGCTCAAGTGGCTGGGCTATGAACGTCACGAGATCGTGGGCAAGGTTCCCTTTCGCGACTTGCTCAGCCCGGAGCAAGTGCCCAAAGCGCGAGAGCGTCTGGCCCGCATGGTGGCGGGCGAACCCCTGGAACCCACCGAGTTCACCGTGCACAGGCGGGACGGGAGCACGTTTGTCGCCCTCATCAGCAGCACCGCCTTGACAGATGCCCAAGGTCGTTTTGTTCGCACCATCAACACGCTGGTCGACATCACCGAACGCAAGGCGGCCGAGGTGGCACTGGCAACTCAGCGCAACTTCCTGCAGACCATCACCAGCAGCGTGCCGGTGCAACTGGCTTATTTCGATCGCGATCTGATCTGCCGCTTTGCCAATACCAGCTATGCACGCTGGATGAACGGGTCGCCTGAGTCGCTGGTGGGCCTGCACATGAGCCAGATCGCCCGACCCCAGGACATGGAAGCCACACACGCTCGCCGAGAGGGCGCGTTGGCGGGCGTGGCCCAACGTTTCGAAGGCGAACGCGTGTTCCCGGATGGCACGGTGTTCTATGCCAGCATCGACTACACACCTTATTGGCTGGACGGCCAGGTGGTCGGTCTCTTCGTCCAGATGATGGACATCACCGAGCGCAAAGTCTCGGAGGACCTGGTCACGCACGCCAACGCCCAGCTCAACCAGGCACTGAGCCAGGCTCAGGCGCTCTACAACCAGGCACCTTGCGGTTATCACTCGCTGGATATCCACGGCATTTTCGTGTCGATCAACGACACCGAACTGGAGTGGCTGGGCTACCGCCGTGACGAGGTGGTGGGCAAACTGGGTTTTCGCGACGTCATCCCCGAGGCAGACGTGCCGCTGCTCGAAGCCCGCATGCGAAAGATCCTCAAGGACGATGCGCTGGAGGGTGTGGAATACAGAATGCGCCGACGCGATGGCAGCACCTTCCATGCGCTGCTGTCCTCGTCGGCGGTGCGCGACTCGGAAGGGAAATTCCTGCGCAGCAACACCACCGTGGTGGACATCACGCACCGCAAGGCGGCCGAGATTTCCATCCGCGAAAACCAACGCTTTCTGCAAACCATCACCGACCATGTGCCAGGCCTGATCGCCTACCTGGACGACGGGTTGCGCTTCCGTTTCGCCAATGCCGAGCACCTGCGCGTCTATGGCATGGATCCAGCGAAGATCCTGGGCCAGCACATCTGTGATTGCATTGCCCCCGAAATCTGGGCCGACACGAAACCCCGCATGGAAGCCACGCTGGCCGGACGCGAGCAGAACTTCACCGCGTGGCGCACCACCGCCGATGGCAACCACATCTTCGTCAGCGCCCGCTACCTGCCCGACATACAGGAAGGCAAGGTCCGCGGGCTGTTCGTCCAGATCATCGACATCACCGAGCGCAAGCTGATCGAAGAGCGTGTGAGCAACCTCAACGAAGAACTCGAGGAACGCATACGGGAACGCTCGGCCGAACTGCTGGAGGCCGAGCAGCGCTTTCGCCTGATGGTGGACAACCTGCGCGACTACTGCATCTTCTTCATGGACGCCGAGGGCCTGATCACCGACTGGACCGACAGCGCGCAACGCATGGACGGCTACTCGCCCACCCAGATGCTGGGGCGCCACTACGGCGTGCTGTTCGATCAGGCCAACCCGGAACACGGCAGGGTGCGCGCAGACCAGATGCTGCGCTTGGCCGCCTCGCGGGGTCAGCACGAGCTGCACAACTGGCACACCCGCAAGGACGGCACCCAGTACTGGTCCCACTCGGTGCTGATCGCGCTGCGCGATGACAGCGGCGAGCTGCGCGGATTCGCCAAGATCAACCGCGACATGACCGACGCCAAGCGGCTCGACGACCTGATGCGCAACATCAACGACGAGCTGGAAAACCGCGTGGTCGAGCGCACCGAACAATTGCTCGCAGCCAACAAGGACCTGGAGTCCTTCTCGTACTCGGTGTCGCACGATCTGCGCTCGCCGCTGCGCCACATCTCCAGCTTTGTGAGCTTGCTCGAAGAGCACATGGGCAGCCAGTGCGACGAGGTGAGCGCGCGTTACCTCAACACCATTGGCAATTCAGCGCGCCACATGAGCCAGCTCATCGACGGCCTGCTGGCGTTCTCGCGCCTGGGTCGTGCCGCGGTCAATGTGACGCCGGTGGACTTCCAGCTGTTGGTGGACGCGGTGGTGGCCCAGATCGGGCACGACACCGAAGGCCGGGTGGTGGATTGGGTGATCGCGCCCGACCTGCCCGTGGTGCAGGGAGACGCGCTGTTGCTGCGCGAGGTGTGGGCCAATCTGTTGGGCAACGCCTACAAATACAGCCGCCCACGTGAACGATCGCGCATCGAGGTCGGCTGGAGCGTGGATCCGGTGGTGGGCTACACCTTCTTTGTCCGTGACAATGGCGTCGGTTTCGACACAAAATACGCGCAGAAGCTGTTTGGCGTATTCCAGCGATTGCACCGGGCCTCGGAATTCGAGGGTACCGGCATCGGATTGGCACTCACACGGCGCATCATCGAGCGGCACAGCGGCAGCATCTGGGCCGAAAGCGAGCTGGGTGTCGGCAGCGTCTTCTACTTCTCCCTACCTTTTGAGGGCCCTGGTTTTTCGGACGCCACCCTGGATTCGATGCCTGCCCCCCTGGAATCATGAGCAAAAACGCCGACGCGATTCTTCTTGTTGAAGACAATCCCGATGACGCCGAACTGACGAAACTGGCGCTCTCGCGACATGGTCTGGACGGTCGAGTCACCCACGTGTCCGACGGCATGCAGGCGCTGGACTACCTGTACCGACGCAACGGCTTTACCAACCGCTCTGGCGCCAACCCGGTGCTCGTCCTGCTCGATCTCAAGATGCCTTTGCTCGACGGCATCGGTGTGCTCAAGGAGATCAAGGGCAGCGATCTTTTGCACAACATACCGGTGGTGGTGCTCACATCGTCCACCGAGCCCAGCGACCTGCTGCGCGCGTACGATGCCGGCACCAACGCCTACATCGCCAAGCCGACCGAGTTCTCGCAGTTCCTCAGCGCCATGAAGCACGTGTGCGAGTTCTGGATCAACATCAACCAGACCGCGCCTCAGACCGTCAACGCCACGGTTCGCAACACAGGCTTTGGCGATCTGATCTGAGACCACAGCCGGCCCTGTTCACCACGTGTCAATGAAACGGGTGACAGACGGCTCGCCCACCTTCGAACCTGCCAGCCCCTGCGCGAGCCAGAGGCGCGTTTGTGCCGGGTCGATGACCGCATCGATCTCCAGCGTGGTAGCCATCTGCTCGGCCGAGCCCTTGGCGTATTGCTCGGCCAGCAGACGATCAAACAATGTGTCGCGCTCTGCACCTTCGGCAGCCGCCTGCAACTCCTTGCGATAGCCCAACCTCACCGCGCCCTCCAGGCCCATGGCACCAAACTCCCCGGTGGGCCAGGCCACAGTGAATACCGGCGCGTGAAACCCGCCGGCTGTCATGCCCATCGCGCCCAGGCCATAGCCTTTGCGCAGCACGATGGCGAAGAACGGCACGCGAAGTTTTGCGGCCGTCACGAACAACCGGCTCACGTGCCGCACCTGCGCTTGCGCCTCGGCCGCCGGACCCACCATGAAGCCGGGGGTGTCCACCAGGCTCACGATGGGCAGGCCATGTGCATTGCACAGCTGCATGAAGCGTGCCGCTTTGTCGGCCGCATCGGCGTCAATGGCGCCACCCAGGTGCAGCGGGTTGTTGGCCATCACACCCACCGCTCGGCCTTCGATGCGCGCCAGCGCGGTGTGGATGCCCGCACCAAAACCGGTGCGCAGCGGCAGCAGGCTGCCCTCGTCCACCAGCCCCTGAATGACAGTGCGTGTGTCGTAGCTGCGCAGGCGGTTCTCGGGCACAGCGTCGCGCAGTGCCGAGCTGTCGGGCGCTGTCCAGGTGGCCAGACGCCCCTGAAAGAACGACAAGCAGTGCCGGGCGGCTGCCACGGCCTGGGCTTCGTCGTCCACCAGCACGTCGACCACCCCGTTGGCGTGTTGCACGTCGCTCGGACCGATCTCCTCGGGCCGGAATGTCCCCAACCCCCCGCCCTCGACCATGGCCGGGCCACCCATGCCGATGTTGCTGCCGCGTGTGGCGATGATCACGTCACTGCAGCCCAGCAACGCCGCGTTGCCCGCAAAGCAGCGCCCGGCCGCGATGCCCACCAGCGGTACTTCGCCCGAGAGACGGGCCAGGGCGGCGAAGGTACCCACGTGAAGTCCCGCCACGATAGGCATGTCGGTATCGCCTGGCCGACCACCTCCACCTTCGGCCATCAGGACCACGGGCAGCTTTTGATCCAGCGCAATGCCCAGCAGCCGGTCGGTCTTCTGGTGGTTGCGCAGACCCTGCGTGCCGGCCAGCACCGTGGCATCGTAGGCCAGCACCACAGTGCGCGCGCGCTCGGGACTGAAAAGCGCGCCATTGACTGCGCCGATGCCGGTGACCATGCCATCAGCCGGCGTGTTCGCGATCAGGTCCTGCTCGCCGCGGCGGCTTCGCTGCGCCGCCACCGCGAAGGCACCGTACTCAAGAAAGCTGTCCGCATCACACAGGTCAGCGATGTTCTCGCGCGCCGTGCGCAGGCCCAGCGCGTGCCGGCGCGCCACCGCCTCGGGACGGGCAGCGTCCTGGGTGAACGCCACGCGTGCCCGCAAGGCCTGCAGGTCAGGGCGCACCTGGGCGCTGCTGTGCTCCGGCGCCACAGTGGGTGTACCACTCGCATCAACCGAATGCGCCCCCGGCTCCAGGTACAGCAACACGTCGTTCAACTGCACGGGCTCGCCCTGGGCGAACAACAACTCCAGCACGCGCCCGCCAGCTTCGGCACGCAGCTCGTGTTCCATCTTCATGGCTTCGAGCACCACCAGGACATCGCCGCGGCGCACCACATCGCCGGGTGCCACCAGCCATTCAACGATCCGGGCCTGCAAGGGAGCGCGCAAGGTGTTCATGGCCGGATTCTGCGCTGCGGCGGTCTGGAGCGCGGTCGATGGCGCGACAGGTCGGCCAACAACAAAACAGGCCCTGAAAAGGGCCTGCATCGGGGGAGGAGCGCAGTGGCTTCAGTAGATATCGGAGTCGGCCCACTGGGACGAAGGACCGAAATCATTGGCCGCCACGGGCGTGTTGAGGTTCAGCACAAAAACCACCTCGCCACCAAAGCGGCCCACCCCGAGGCTCTTCATGAGCTGCTGCTCCTGTTCAGGCCGCTCCATGCGAAGGAAGCAGATCGCCTGCTTCGTGCCCTCGTGCATGGCAGTGAGGATGTCCAGGCGCGTGATACGGCCAAACTCGCTGCACAGCTGATGCAACGCGGATTTCAAGCTTGGCACATCACTGTGTTGCCTGAGTTCTGCAAGTGTGCTCACAATCAACTCCCAGGTTCGTTTCCGTCATCGCATTCGTGTGCCACCGCCGACATGGGCTTCCCGAAGCGGAACGCCATGGTAGAACAGAAGTAACGAATTTCCAGCGGTTTGTTACAAATTCCCGGACTGGCTGCCGCTCTTGTGATCTTGGTCACGTTCTCGATGTGAAGCATGCCCGCACAGTGTGTGCACTGCGTGACAACGCTCTCCTTTTGCCGACCACCCAACCCACCGGGCCCGACCTCCATGCGAAACGGATCTCCCACACCGCGCAGCGCGCTGACCAAAGAAGTCGACCTTGAGGCCACGGGCGCATGGACGACGGCGCGGGACTTCGCCGGCTTCCACCGGCTCGCGCAACTGGCCACCCGATTCGGCACCTGTGCGGCAGCGGTGGTGCTGGACACCAGCCAGTGGCCTCCCCTGGTTCTGGGCGTGCACGGGGCTTCGAGCGAGACCGCTGCCATTGCAGCCCAATACAGCGCAACAGCGTTTGCAGAGCGCCACCGGGAAGCCTGGGTGGACGACTTGAGCGCACAGCACGAACCCGACGGCTTGGCGGCGGGCTCGGAGTGGTCCGGTATGCGTTGCGCGCACTGGTTACCGGTGGCTCCTGAAAACGGCCAGGGTGGCGTAGCCTTGTTGTTGCTGGACTCGGCAGTTCACCCACACAAGCCCACGGGCGACACCGCACTGAACCTGTTGACCGCGCACGCGGCGGAGGTGCTGACCCTGTGGCGCCGCTGCGAGGCCAGCGAGCAGTACAACGTGAACGTGCTGCGGGAGAGCGAGAGCCGCCTCAACCTCACCGAGCACACCGCGGGCGCCGGCAGCTGGTCGATGCAGGTCTCCTCGGGTCTCGTCACGCATTCGGACGAGTTCGCCACCATCCTGGGCCTGCCGGACCATCGCCACGTGGTCTCGCTCGATTCCATGGTGCAGCGCTACAACCCTGAGTGGCGCAGTGGCATCCGACAGCGCCTGGAGCGCTGTGCGCTCAGCGGCGAGGGCTTTGACGAAGAGATCCAGATCATGGTGGAAGGGGGCACACCCAAATGGGTGCGCACGGTGGGCACCGCGGTGCGCAACAAGGACGGGCACATCCTGCGCATTCAGGGCGCGATCCAGGACATCTCGGCGCAGAAACAGGCGCAACAGGACACCCTGCGGCTGGCGATGCGCCTGACCACCACGCTGGCCAGCATCACCGAGGCCTTCGTCACGCTGGACCGCCAATGCTGTTTCACCTACCTCAACCAGGAAAGCGAGCGGCTGCTGCAGAAAACCACCGCCGACCTGCTGGGCGAAGAGGTCTGGAAAGACTTCACCGGCGGTCTGGCCGAGCGGCTCAAAGACAAACTCACCCGCTCGCTCAACACCAACCGCCGCGTCGAACTGGAGGATTTTTTCCCCACGCTGGGCAAGTGGCTGGAGGTCCGCGCCTACCCGTTTGCCGAGGGCCTGGCGGTGTATTTCCGCGATGTGACCGAACGCCGGCGCTCGCAAGAACAGCTCATGCTGCTGGAGACCAGCGTGTCCCGGCTCAACGACATCGTGGCAATTGCCGAGACCGGCGCCAGCGCGCAGGAGCCACGCATCGTGTTTGTCAACGACGCGTTCGAGCAGCACACCGGCTATTCGCGCGCCGAGGTGCTGGGCCAGACGCCGCGCATGCTGCTTGAACTCGACCCGGCCATCACCAAGCTGAAGGCGCTGGCCGCGGGCCTGCAGCAGAACCAGCAGGCACGCACTGAGCTGATGGTGCGGCGCAAGAACGGTGCGCTGTTCTGGGTCGAACTGGAGGTGGTCTCGGTGCAGGCCAACGCAGAAGAGGTAACGCACTGGGTGGCGGTGGGGCGCGACATCACGCAGCGCAAGACCGCCGAAGACATGATCCGCCACCTGGCCTTCTACGACGCGCTCACCGACCTGCCCAACCGCCAGCTCCTGCTCGACCGGCTGCAGCAGGCGCTGGCGGCCAGCGCACGCTCGGGCCAGCACGGGGCGCTGATGTTCATCGACCTGGACAACTTCAAGGTCCTGAACGACACACTGGGACACCACATGGGCGACCAGCTGCTGCAAAAGGTGGCATCTCGCCTCACCCGCAGTGTGCGCAAAACCGACATGGTGGCGCGCCTGGGCGGAGACGAATTTGTGGTGATGGTGGACGATCTGAGCACCGACCCCGAAGCCGCCGCCTACAAAGCGCGCGCGCTGGCCGAGAAGGTGCTCAACACCCTGCGTGAACCCTTCCAGCTGACCGGCCACCAACAGTTCGCCACACCGAGCATCGGCGTGACCTCGTTCAACGGCGACCACAACGACGTGGGTGAGCTGCTCAAGCAGGCCGACCTGGCGATGTACCAGGCCAAATCGCTGGGACGCAACACAGTGTGTTTCTTCGATCCCGGCATGCAGGCCACGGTGAGCGCCAACGCCACGGTGAGTTCCGACCTGCGTGTGGCCCTGCGCGAAGCGCAGTTCGTCGTGCACTACCAGCCACAAGTGGACCGGGTCGGCGTGATCACCGGTGTGGAGGCCCTGGTGCGCTGGCAGCACCCCGAACGCGGCCTGGTGTTTCCGGCCGATTTCATTCCTGTGGCCGAAGACACCGGTCTCATCCTTCCGCTGGGCCAGTGGGTGCTGGAGACCGCCTGCGAACAGCTCGCTGCCTGGGCGGACCGTCCACAGACCGCCAGCCTGAGCATTGCGGTGAATGTGAGCGTGCGCCAGTTCCGCCACCCCGATTTTGTGGACATGGTGATGGCGGCGATTCAGCGCACCGGCATACGGCCGCACCGGCTCAAGCTCGAGATGACCGAGAGCCTGCTGGCCGACCGCATGGAGATCACGATCGGCAAGATGGGCATGCTCAAGGCGCTGGGTGTGACGCTCTCGCTCGACGACTTCGGCGTGGGCTACTCATCGCTCTCGGTGCTCAAGCGCCTGCCACTGGACCAGCTCAAGATCGACAAGTGTTTTGTGGCCGACGTACTGACCGACCCCAACGACGCGGCGATCTCGCGCGCCATCATCGCGCTGGCCCAGAGCTTGAGCCTGCAGGTGGTGGCCGAGGGCGTCGAGACGCAGGAGCAGCGCGACTTTCTGGCCTACCAGGGTTGCGACCAGTTCCAGGGGCACCTGTTCTCGAAACCGCTGCCCATCGAGGCGCTGGACGCGATGCTGGAGAACCCGACCTCCGGGATGCTGGTGCTCAGCTGACACCCCCCGCGTCGCCTTCGGCGCCTCCCCCCTCTCTCGCCTTCGGCGGGAGGGGGGCGACAGCTGGGGCCGGCGGAGCCGGACCCTCGCTGCCCCTGGGTTGGCATCGCCGCTCTCGAACCGGTCCTACACGTGCAGGAGCAGAAAGCGGCGCTCCCAAGGACTGATCACATCGAAGAACTCGCGGTACTCGGTTTCCTTGATCGCGCTGTAGGTCTGGATGAAGTGTTCGCCGAACAGGTCCACCAATGGCGCGCAGCCCATGAGCTTTTCGATCGCGTCGTCCAGGTGGCGCGGCAGCTGGTGTGGCTGTTCGTAGGCGCTGCCCTTGAGCGGCTCGCTCGGTTTCAGGCCCTGCTTCATGCCGAGGTAACCGCAGGCCAGGCTGGCCGCGATGGCCAGGTAAGGATTCACGTCCACACCGGCCAGGCGGTTCTCCACACGCCGGTCTTGCGGGCCGGAGTGCGGCACACGCAGACCGCAGGTGCGGTTGTCGTAGCCCCAGCTCAGGTTGATGGGCGCTGACGTGAAGCGCGAGAGCCGTCGGTAGGAATTCACGTAGGGCGCGAAAAAAGCGGTGGCTGCGGGCAGGTAGGTTTGCAGGCCACCGATGTAATGAAAGAACGCGTCGGACGGTTCCCCATCGGGCTTGCTGAAAATGTTCTGCCCGCCGTCGATGCCGACCACGCTCTGATGGATGTGCATCGCGCTGCCGGGCTGGCCCTGCATGGGTTTGGCCATGAAGGTGGCGTACATCTCGTGTCGGATCGCCACTTCGCGAATGGTGCGCTTGAACAGAAACACCTGATCGGCCAGCGGCAACGGGTCGCCGTGGTCGATGTTGATCTCCATCTGCGCCGTGCCCATCTCGTGGATCAGCGTGTCGAGCTGGATGCCCTCGGCCTCGCACCAGTCGTACATCACATCGAAGATGTCGTCGTACTCGTTGATCGCATCCATCGAAAAGCTCTGCATGCCGGCCTCGGTGCGCTTCGTTCGCCCCACCGGTGGCTTGAGCGGAATGTCTTCGTCGGGCTCGATCTGCACCAGGTAAAACTCCATCTCGGGCGCGACCACCGGCTTCCAGCCTTCGTCGGCGTAGAGCCTGAGCACGCGGCGCAACACATTGCGCGGCGACAGCGCGAACGGCGTGCCGTCGAAGGCAAAGCAGTCGTGGATGATCTGCGCGGTGGGCTCCTTGGCCCAGGGCACCGGGCGCAGCGTGTTCGGGTCGGGCTTCAGGAGCATGTCCGGGTCGGCCACCGAGGTGAAGTCCTTCTCGGGATAGTCGCCGGTCACGGTCATGGCCAGCACCGCCTCGGGCAGGCGCAGGCCCACCGCCGGGTTGTACTTGTGGCGCGGCACGATCTTGCCGCGCGCCTGGCCCGCCATGTCGGGGATCAGGCATTCCACTTCGGTGATGCGGTGTTCGTCCAGCCATTGCTGGATGCGATGGGCGTCGGCGGGAGAAGTGATGTCGGCCATGGGCGTGGGGGTGTTGAGAAGGTGGCGCCACTGTAAGCCCGCGCCGCGCCCACGCACAGGCCGCTTCTCAGCCGGTGAACAGCGCCACGTTGCCGCCGGCCGCGGTGGTGTTGATGGTCAGGGTCTGCTCGGCGCAGAAGCGCAGCAGGTAGTTGGGCCCACCGGCCTTGGGGCCGGTGCCGCTCAGGCCTTCGCCGCCAAAAGGCTGCACGCCCACCACGGCGCCGATCATGTTGCGGTTCACATAGACGTTGCCCACACGAGCCGCGCCCGCCAGCGCAAGCGCACGGCTGTCGATGCGCGTTTGAATGCCCAGCGTGAGACCGTAGCCCAGCGCGTTGATTTGCTGCATCACCGCCATCGGGTCGCCGCCCCAGCGCACCACCTGCAGCACCGGACCAAAGATTTCCTGCGTCACCTCGGCGATGGAGCCCACCTCGAACATCTGGGGCGCGATCACGTGCGGCAGGGCGGGCGTGGCAGGGCGACTGCCCAGCAAGGGCTTGGCGTCGGTGTGCAGGCGCTGCACATGGCAAGTGATGCCCTCGAAGGCCTCGGCATCGATCACCGGCCCGAGGTCGGTGGCCAGATCGGATGGATCACCCGCCACCAATTCCTTCGCCGCACCTTCGATCATCTCGATCACGCCATCGGCAATCGCCTCGTGCACACACAGCAGGCGCAGCGCCGAGCAGCGCTGGCCCGCGCTGCGAAACGCGCTCTGCGCCACCGCGTCGGCCACCTGTTCGGGCAGCGCCGTGCTGTCGACCAGCATGGCGTTGATGCCGCCGGTCTCGGCGATCAGCGGGATGATGGGACCGTCTTTGGCGGCCAGCGCACGCTGGATGATCTTGGCCACTTGCGTGGAGCCGGTGAACACCACGCCG
>JANPKR010000137.1:0-4375 GCA_031426175.1 Hydrogenophaga sp.
CCCTGCCCGTCCACGTTGTCCACGATGGGGTAGATCACCATCTTGCCGGTGTCGATGGAGCCGACACGGATGTAGGACTTGCCGCCCAGAATGGGTTTGTGCACCGAGGTGCCGCGCCAGGTGTTGATGCCGGCGTAGCAAACCTGGTCATGCGGGTGGAAGTGTTTGCGGATGGCCGAGTTCACGCCATCGCAGGCCACCACCCACGGTGCGCGCACCGGCGCCACAGGCCCTTCGGCGTTGTCGGCAAACTGGAGCGTGACGCCGTCATCGTCCTGGTCGATGGCGGTGCAGCGGTGCCCGGTGTGCACATGCTGCGGCCCGAGGCGCTCCAGCGCTGCTTCAAACAGGATGCGGTGCAGCTTGCCGCGGTGAATGCCGAGCTCGGGCAGCTCGTAGCCTGCATGGCGCCCACGCGCCTCGCCGTACACGCGCTGGCCGAAACGGTTGAAAAAAACGCTCTCGCGGTTCTCGATGCCCACAGCCTCCAGCTGCGGCAGCAGGCCCAGCGCCGTGAGTTCCCGCATGGCGTGCGGCAGCAGCGTGATGCCCACGCCCAGTTCCTTGACCTCGGCCACGCCTTCGTACACATCGCAGGTGATGCCGCGCTGGTGCAGCGCCAGGGCAAACGCCAGCCCGGCAATGCCGCCACCCACCACCGCGATCGCGGGTTGCTCGTCCATGTTCATTCAGCCTTGATGTTTTGCGCCTTGATCAGGGCTTCCCAACGCTCGGCATCTTTCTGGACCAGTTGACCAAACGCCTCGGGGGTGCCGGTGCTCGGGTCCATGCCCTGCCCGGAAAAGGCCTTCTTCACCTCGTCGCTGGCCAGGATGGCATTGATCTCGCGGTTGAGCATGCTCACCATGGCCGGCGCCATGCCTTTGGGAGCGAAGACGCCGTACCACATGTCCACGTTCACATCGCCAGTGCGCGACTCGGCAAGCGTGGGCACGTCCGGCAGCAAGGCGTGGCGCTTGTCGCTGCCGATGGCCAGCGCCACCAGCCGCCCGCTGCGGATCTGCGGCAGCGCCACGTGGATCGGCAGGAACATCGCGTCCACCTGGCCGCCCAGCAGGTCGGTGAGGGCCGGGCCGGTGCCGCGGTAGGGGATGTGGGTGATGAAGCTCTTGCTGGTGTTCTTGAACAGCTCCATGGACAGGTGGTGCGGCGTGCCCACGCCCGGCGAGGCGTAATTGAGCTTGCCCGGGGCCTTGCGTGCAGCTTCCACCAGATCGCTGGCGGTCTTGAAGCCGGTTTTGGGGTGCGTCACCAGCATGAGCTGTCCCCAGCTGGTAAGGCCCACCGGGGTGAGGTCACGCAGCGGATCGAACGGCGCTTGCGGGTACAGGCTGCGGTTCATCACCAGGGTGTTCACGCTCACCAGCAAGGTGTTGCCATCGGGCGCGGCGCGCACCACGGCCTCGGTGCCGATGTTGCCCGAAGCACCGGCCCGGTTGTCCACCACCACCGGGCGCTTCAGGCGCTCGGACAGCTTGGGGCCGATGGTGCGGGCGATCAGGTCGATGCCCGTTCCGGGAGTGAATGGCACGATCAGGCGCAGCGGTGCATCCGTCGTCTGGGCTTGGGTCACGCCGGTGCCGGCGAGCACCGCGAAGGCGAGCAGGCTGCGCCGAGCACGGCTGGCGAGGGTTTGCGAGCGTGTCATTCGGTGTCTCCTATCGTTAGCATGCGAACCATTATGGAAGTCACGGGCACCTGTCCGCCATTCGTAGAATCCCGAGTTTCCAGGCATTTCATGACCCTGAACGATCTCTATCAGCGCCCGGGCTTTTTGTTGCGCCGCACCCACCAGATTTCGGCGGCGGTGTTCGAGAACGCCTGCGCCAGTGTGGGCCTCACCCCGGCGCAGTACGGCGTGCTGACGGTGCTGGCCAACGAGCCCGGCTTGGACCAGACCCGGCTGGCTCGAGCGCTTGCCTTCGACAAGGTCACCGTCATGCGGGTGTGCAAGGGGCTGGAGGAGCGCGGCATGATCGAGCGCCGGGTCTCCGAGCACAGCCGCCGCCAGATGGCCGTGGTGCTCACGCCGGCCGGAAAGAAGCTGCTGCAGCAGGCTCGCGGCCCGGCCGAGCAGGCCTATCAGCGGCTGCTCTCCCCACTGACGCTTGAGCAGCGGCAACAGCTGATCGAGATCCTTGAGACCCTCACCCAGGGCTTGGCCGAGGACGCGCGCGCACCCTTCGTGCCCCTGCTGCCCTCGCAACCGACCGACAACACGGTGGAAACGACGAACGCAGCGCGGACGCGAGCAACCGGCAGTGCCCGCACCAACACAGGGCGCAGCGCGCCAGCCAAGCGCAGCTGATACGGCCGCCACCATCTGCTTTGGTGCAAAACCGATGCCGATGCAGCATGCAAGCCGGTTTGCCGCCTGCAAAAGGGCTGGCACGCTTTCTGCTGATCACCATGGCGCAAGAAGAGCGATCCAGGGTCCGCCCGAACGACTGCTCAGCACACAGGTGCACTAGGGTTCCGACCGCGTTTGCGCGGTGTCTGGTCCGAGAGTGTGCCGGCCTCATCGCAGGCTCCACGGAGGGACAAAAGCCCGGGAGAACGATCACTTGATCGCTTCTTCCTGCGCGTCCCCTCAACCCACGGAGCCCCTGATGAAACCCTCTGCCCCCACCCTGTCCAGCCGGCGCAACCACTTCTTCAAGCCGGCCCTGGGCTTGGCCCTTTCGCTGGCCGCTTTCTCCACCTTCGCCCAGACCCCCACCCAGATGAAGATCGCCACCGTGGTGTGGATCGGCTATGGCCCGTTCTACGTGGCCGAGGCGCTGGACCTCTACAAAAAATACAACCTCAAGGTCTCGCTTCAGGTCTTCAACGACCCGGCGCTGATTCCAGCGGCCATTGCCTCGGGCGCGGTCGACGGCGGCATGCTGACCTACGACCAGGTGGTCGGTCAGGTGGCCGCCGGGCGCAACATGAAGGTGGTCATGCCCATCGACTACTCCAACGGCGGCGACGCCATCGTGGCCGACGGCAGCATCACCAAGGTGACCGATTTCAAGGGCAAGAAGATCGGCTACAACCCGCTCTCACCCAGCGACTTCCTGCTCTCGTATGCACTCAAGACCGCGGGCATGACCGAGAAGGACATCACCCCGGTCAGCATGACGCCCGAAGCCGTGCCCGCGGCCATGGCCTCTGGCCAGCTGCCCATCGGCGTGACGTATGAGCCCAGCCTCTCGCAGATCCTCGGCCAGGGTGGCGGCAAGAAGTTCAAGGTGGTGTTTTCTTCCAAGAACGCGCCCGGCCTGATTGCCGACGTGCTGGTGTTCGACGACAAGGTGATCAAGGCCAAACCGGCGCAGATCACCGGCATCATGAAAGCCTATCTCGATGGCCTCGCTTACATGAAAGCCAAACCAGCCGAGGCCAACGCCATCATCGGCAAGTTCATGGGCGTGTCCGCCGCCGAGGTCAAGGAACAGCTCACCGGCGTCTACAACATCCCCGCAGCCGAGATGCCCAAGGCATTCACCAAGGCCAAGGAAACCACCTCGTACTACGCCAGCGGCGAGATCATTGGCGAGCTGCTCAAGGCCAAGGGCCAGATCACCACGATCCCGGCGATTGAAGCCACCTTCGACGCCAGCTTGGTCAAGGGCCTGAAGTAATCCCCCGGTTGGCGTCACCGGTGCCCTGCAGGCACCGGTGCGCTGACAGCAGCGTTTTCCTTTGAAGGCATTTCCATGAAACCGGTTTTCCGATACGAAGACGGCGTGTGGCCGAACGTCGCCGCCATCGGCTTCACCGTGCTGGGCTGGCCGGTGGGCATTGCGCTGCTGGGGCAAACGAGCTGGCTGCTGAATGCCTTGGGCGTGCTGCTGGTGGCGCAAACGCTGGTGTGGTCGGCCTACTTCATCCACGAGTTCGCGCACAACGCCATCTTTCGCACGCCGCAGGCCAACGAGCGCTGGGGCACCGTCATGAGCTGGATCAACGGCAGCTGCTACGCCAGCTTTGCCGACATGCGCCGCAAGCACATGCGCCACCACGTGGAGCGCGCAGACGTGATCACCTTCGACGCGCAAGGCTTCCTGCGCGCCCATCCCGCCGTGCGCCGCGTGGTGCTGGCGCTGGAGTGGCTCCACTTTCCGGCCGTGGAGTTTGTCATGCGCGGCTATGTGATCGCACTGCCCTTCATGAGCGAGCAAAAGAAGCCGGCCCGCGTGCGCGTGGTCGTCACTGCCATCGTTCGCATGGCCGCCATCGCCTTGCTCGGCTGGTGGTCGCTCAAGGCGCTGGCACTGTACTTCGTGGCCTTCCTGATCTTCATCACGGTGCTGCGCTTTGCCGACTGCTTCCAGCACACCTACGACGCCTACCCGATCCTGGACGACAC
>JANPKR010000138.1:0-4908 GCA_031426175.1 Hydrogenophaga sp.
GGCCTACGAGCGTGCCATTTCACTCGGTGCGTGGGGCTATGCACAGTCGGCTGGTCCGGGTGAGCTGAACATCCCGGCCATCAAGGGCATCGGCGACTCCATCATCTATTTCATCGACCAGTGGCGCGGCAAGAACGGCGCACGGACCGGCGATATCGGCAACATTGGTTTCTTCGACGTGGACTTCCAGCCGATGGGCGAAAACTCCGGCGCCGACCTCAACCCCGCGGGTCATGGATTGACCTACATCGAACACCTCAAGCACAACGTGCTCCGCGGTCGCATGGACGAGTGGGCTGGCTTCTACGAGCGGCTATTCAATTTCCGCGAAGTGCGCTACTTCGACATCGAGGGCCAGGCCACCGGCGTGAAGAGCAAGGCCATGACCAGCCCTTGCGGCAAGATCCGCATCCCGATCAACGAGGAAGGCAACGAAAAAGCCGGGCAGATTCAGGAGTACCTGGACCGGTACCACGGTGAAGGCATCCAGCACATCGCCCTGGGCTCGACCAACCTGTACGACACAGTCGATGCACTGGAGCTCAGCGGCGTCAAGCTGCTCAACACCAGCGAAACGTACTACGAGCTGCTGCCCAAACGCATCCCGAACCACGGCGAAAACGTGGAGGCGCTCAAGCAGCGCAACATTCTGGTGGATGGCACACCAGGTGAACTGTTGCTGCAGATCTTCAGCGAGAACCAGCTCGGTCCAATTTTTTTCGAGTTCATCCAGCGCAAAGGCAACCAAGGGTTCGGCGAAGGCAATTTCAAGGCGCTGTTCGAGACGATGGAACTGGACCAGGTGCGCCGCGGTGTGTTGAAAGCCTGACATGGCGGTAGCCCCTGTTGTCTATGGCGCCAGCGACCGCCCGCCACGCGGTGACTACGCGCGGGCTCAGGCCGACTACACCTGCGCGCAGAACTGGTCCGCCTACACCGCAGCGGATCACGATACCTACCGTCGCCTGTACGAGCGCCAGACTGCACTGCTGCCTGGCTTGGCCTGCGATGCGTTCATCGAAGCGCTGCCCTCGCTCGGTGCAGACGACCACATCCCGCGTTTCGAAGATATCAACGCACGGCTGAAGCCTGCCACCGGGTGGGAGCTGGTGGCCGTGCCCGGCCTCATTCCTGAGCGTCCATTTTTCGACCTGCTGGCGGATCGGCGCTTTCCGGTCACGGACTGGATCCGCAAGCCCGAAGAATTCGACTACGTGGTCGAGCCCGATGTGTTCCACGACTTGTTCGGTCATGTGCCGCTGCTCTTCAACCCGGTTTTCGCCGACTACGTGCAGCGCTATGGCGCGGGCGGACTGAAGGCGCACGACCTGGGAGCAGGCGAGCTGCTCTCCCGGCTGTATTGGTACACCATCGAGTTTGGCCTTGTCCGCCAGACCGACGGGCTTCGCGCCTACGGTGCGGGCATTCTCAGCTCGTCGGGCGAATTGCGCCACAGCGTAACGAGCGCTCAACCGCAACGCATTGCACTCGAGTTGCTGCGGTGCATGCGCACCCGTTACAAGATCGACGACTACCAGTCCACCTATTTCGTCATCGACAGTTTCGAGCAGCTTTTCGACATGACCGCGCCCGACTTCGCGCCCATCTACGACGCCGTGCGTTCACTTGGCGACCTGGCGGCCGGTGCCAACATCGCCAGCGACTCCGCCATCACCCTCGGATGAAAGGCGAGCGCCACATGCGCCGCGCCCTTTACCAGGCGGTTGTCTGCGTTGGGCAAGGTGGCAGTGGAGGCTGGGAAAACGATGTTGTCCGTGTTGCTGTACCAGCACATGAACAAGGCGGCGTGGCGCTGCGGGTGCAACTCCAGTTCACGTGCCATCAGACTTTGCTGCCAGTCGCAGTCGTGGCGCATCTGGCGTCCGTTGGCCAGGTGGCTGAAGCGGGCCAGCCAGGTGCCGCGGTGGGGCGTTCCGATTGTGATGATCTTGCTGACGCGTGAAGCGGCACCCGGCGTCGCCGTCAACCATGCCCTCGCAGCCAGTCCACCCATGCTGTGGCAAATCAGGGTTGGGGCGTGGCCTGTCAGCGCGGTGGCACGCGTGACGGCGTCATCAACAAGCGGGGTGTAGTCATCGATCGAGCCAAACACGGGTTCGAGGTTGACCGAAACGTAAGGGATGCCCTGTTCACGCATGCGCTCCATCCAAGGCAGCCAGAACCCCCTGTTGCAAAAGAAGCCATGAACGAGCACCGCTGCGGGTTGGGATGCTGGCTGCGCCGCCGAAGTATCGGGCAGCCGACGCCACCGAAAGGGTTGGCGCCACGCAAAGACCCGGGGCGCCACCTTCACCTCTTGCCACCACGCTCCAAACCATTCGATTTTGGTGGCGTGCGGGGTGATGTCCGAGCGATTGATGGCGGCTGCGGCCACGGTTTCAACTCCGAGAACTAGCGCAAAACCCACAACCAGCAACGCGAGTCCTGCAACCAGGATGACGTCCGATCCCGACCACAGCCAGCTCAGCCACGGGGCAGCCAGCGCGGCCAGCACCATCGTTTGTTGCAGCACAGCGAGCGACGAGGTCCTGTGACGGAGATCAGGGATTCGGGGGGCGATGGCAGGTGGCATGGGCAAACTATCGCACGGGAACCCCCACGAAGACCCAGGGCGACACGACGGATATCTTGCTGGGACTAGACTGTTCCCTAAGTGCCCATCCATCCATGAGTTCAAATTCCTGCGCTTCCGATGACATTCGCATGCACCTGGGGCGGGTCAAGGAACTGCGCGAGCAGGCGCAGGCTGTCGGACTCCAATCGGCCGTTGAAGCCGTCAAACGCCTTCAGGCTCGGCGGTTTCGCGCCACCTACGCCGACTTTCTCTCAGACCCAAAGTATTCACGGGCCACGCGGTTTTTTCTGGAAGAGCTCTACGGTGTCCACGACTTTGCCCGGCGTGATGCCCAGTTTGCCCGGATCGCAGGAGCACTTGAGCGCTTGTTTCCAGAACCCGTTGCACAGCTGGCGGTGGACTTGTCAGAGACCCACGCGCTGACCGAGGTTCTGGACCATCAGTTGGCCACGCACTGGCTCACCTTGGACAAGTCACTTCCAGCCCCTGAACGCTACATAGTCGCGTGGCGGAAAACAGGTGATCGCATATCACGAGAGCGCCAACTTTCAGTCGTACAGCACATGGGGCTGGAACTCCAACGCCTGACGCGTATGAGGACCTTGCGCCTTGGGCTTCGCATGATGCGCAATCCAGCTCGTGCGGCTGGCCTCGATGATTTGCAGCACTTTTTGGAAAGCGGCTTTGATGCTTTTGCCGCCCTCGGTGACGCAAAGCCTTTTCTGGAAACAATTGGTGCGCGCGAAACGCGCTGGCTGAGTGCGTTGTTTGACGACGACTTTGCCGTGTGCAGCCATACCCTTAGCGCAGAGCTTAACCGGTGCGCTTGAACTCGTCGCTCACCGCTGCACTGATCTCATTTTCTCCCATTGCGGACCTCTCATGAACGAATCAGATGCACCGACCTCACTGGCTGCGCGACTCCATTCCTTGGGCGTCACCGTCTTTGAGCGCGGATGGCTCTCGTCCAACAATGTCTTGATTCAAGGCAGCGAATCAACGACGCTTGTTGATTCAGGTTATTACACCCATGCGAGTCAAACTCTAAGTTTGATTCAAAGCGCACTCAAGGGACGTGGGCTTGACATGCTCTTGAACACCCATCTTCACAGCGACCATTGCGGCGGCAATGCCGCATTACAAACCGCGTTCCCCAATCTCAAGACATTGATCCCGCCGGGCCAAGCAGAATCGGTCGCTGCTTGGGACCCAGTGGCCCTCACGTACGAACCAACCGGGCAGGGCTGCCCCGCCTTTGGCTTTCAGGGCGTTTTGGAACCCGGCACGTCTATGATGCTAGGCGAAGCCTTCTGGGAAGTCCACGCCGCTAAAGGACACGACCCACACTCGATCGTATTGTTTGAGCCCCTACAAAAGGTGTTGATCTCCGCAGATGCACTTTGGGAAAATGGCTTTGGAATTGTGTTTCCAGAGTTGGAGGGGGCAGAAGCGTTTGACGACGTTGCCAACACTCTGACACTCATCGAATCACTCGCCCCGAAAATCATTGTTCCCGGACACGGGGCAGTTTTCGATGACGTTGATGGCGCCCTGCAAAGGGCACGCGGACGATTGGAGCAGTTTGTCAAAGATCCCGATAAACACAGACGTCACGCGCTCAAAGTGCTCATCAAGTTCAAACTGCTGGAATGGCAGCGTGCCTCCAAACCCCAGATGCTCGATTGGTACGTGAAAACACCGTATCTGGCCAGCATTGAACGTCGGTCTCCTACGTCAGACTTGGAAATCCTGCGACATTCTCTAGATTCCCTGATACAAGATCTCGCCAGAAGCAACGCCCTTCGAATTGAGGGAGATTTCTTGTTCAACGTTTGAGGAAGTTCCTCTCAACGCTCTCAAACTGCCAGCAGAAAAACAAGCCATATAAAGCCCAAACCCCCAGGCACCGGGGGGCACGAGGGGGTTTGGGGGCTGGGTAAGAGCCTGACGATGACCTACTTTCACACGGGAACCCGCACTATCATCGGCGCAAAGGCGTTTCACTGTCCTGTTCGGGATGGGAAGGAGTGGTACCACCTCGCTATGGTCGTCAGGCATAACTTGTTGTTCGGGCTGTGCGAACGCACAACCAGAACGAATTCATAGAGCTTCGAATCAGCTGATTTTTGATTGCTGCCAACGAAGAGAATCGACGTATCGATTCAGATCGGCATACACATGACATTCCTGTCAGTTGACATTTGACTTTGAAATTTTATCAAAGTTATAGGGTCAAGCCTCACGAGCAATTAGTATCAGTTAGCTTAACGCATTACTGCGCTTCCACACCTGACCTATCAACGTCCTGGTCT
>JANPKR010000139.1:0-4161 GCA_031426175.1 Hydrogenophaga sp.
CGGAAGTCCTTGCCTTCGAGCAGCCATTGAAGTGAGTCGCGCACCGCTTCGTCATCATCAACGACATAAACGGTGCCTTTTTTGGGGATCAAACTCATCTCGCTCTTTCTGTGTCCGTCACCGGCTCTGTGGCTGGTCCGGTTGATGTGTCGATGACCTTCAATCTGGACACCACCGGGATCCAGAAACTGAAGCAGCAACCCACAACCTCTTCCCCATTGTAGATGTTGTGCACATGCATCCTTCCGTGGTGGGATTCCACAATGCTGCGGCACAGCTTGAGGCCGATGCCCATGCCCTCGCTCTTGGTGCTGTAGAAGGCCTCGTAGATGCGCTCGATCATCTCGTCGGGCACGCCGTTGCCCGAATCGCGCACAGAAAACTCCACCACTTCCGTATCGTCCTGGCGGCGCGGACCCACGCGCAGTTCGACGTACCGTTCACCGGGTGCACGGCCCGCCTGCATGATGGCTTCGCCCGCGTTCTTCAACAGGTTGATGAGCACCTGTTCGATCAGGATGGGGTCGACCATCAAGCTGGGCAGGCGCGCCGCCACGTAGGGCGACAGGCGCACCTGGTGGCGGCGCAGTTCGATATCGGCGAGCTCGATCGCATTACTCACCATCTGCGCCACGTCGGACGGCGCCGGGTTGGGTTCGCTGCGCTTCACAAAGGCCTTGATGCGCTGAATGATTTGACCCGCGCGCTGTGCCTGGCGCGCGGTCTTCTCCAACGCACCGAGCAGGTCCTGCGTGCTGATCTTGTTTTCGTTGACGCGAGAGATCATGCCGTTGCAGTAGTTGCTGATGGCGGTGAGCGGTTGGTTGAGCTCATGCGCCACGCTGGACGCCATTTCACCCATGGTGATCAGGCGGCTGGCGGTCTGCGCTCGCTCGGCCTGGCGCGAGGCCTGTTCTTCGGCATAGCGGCGCGGCGTGATGTCGCTGGCAATCACCATCTGCGCCAGGCGTCCGTCGACCCAGGTCAGGTAACGGGTACGCACTTCCAGCCAACGATCGAGCTCCTCCACAAACACCTCGGCGTTTTCGGCGCCAGCGTCGGTCAGGGTTTCGGTGGGCATGCCAGCGAAAGCGTCCACCGCATCGCCGTCGTCGGGGCTGGGCGTGGGCTGGTTGCCCGCGAGGTCCACCAGGTGGCGGTGACCCTGGCCGCGGGTACCGAACCACATGCGGTACATCTTGTTGGCGAAGAGCATCTCGTCGCTGCCCAAAGGCGCCACCGACACGGCCGAGTCCAGGCTTTCCAGCACCGTGGTGAAGCGTTCGTACGATGCCGAGAGCTCCTCGCGAATGCGCTTGGGCTCGGTGATGTCGGTCATCGAGGTCATCCAGCCGGTCTGGTGACCCTTGGGGTCGATCAGCGGCGAGACATACATGCGCGCATCAAAAATGCTGCCGTCTCGCCTCTGCACGCGCACCTCGAAGCCGCCGGGCGTGGAGCGCCCGCGCAACTCGTCGTCAAGTCGGGCGGTGAGTTGATCGTGGTCTTCGTCGGGCCAGTACGGGAACGGTGCGGTGCGGCCCACCAGTTCACCTTCGGTCCAGCCCGTCATGGAGCAAAACGCAGGGTTCACGTAGGTGATGCGTCCTTGCATGTCCAGCGCGCGCATGCCGGTGAGCATGGAGTTTTCCATGGCGCGGCGGAAGTTGGTTTCCGACACCAGTGCCTGCTGCGCCTGCACGCGCCGGCGCGTGTGGCGCCATGTGCCGAGCAGCATCCAGACGGTGAGCGCCGAGAGCGCGCCGATCACCCAGAAAAAGCCGCTGCCCACGATGTCCTGCGACGTGCGGTAGCCCTGGGCTTTCACGATCAGGCCGTTGCCCACCGGTGAGACCGGCACCTCATGTTCGAGCGGCGGGTTCGACCATGGCAGCAGACGAAGCACGTCGCTGGGCGCTTGCAGGCTACCCGCGAGCACCTGGCCGCGGTCGTCCACCAGCGCCACCGCGTAACGCGCCATGATCTCCGGCGGCATACCGAAACGCATGAGGCCGTCGATGGCGTACTCGCCCATGACGGTGCCTGCAAAACGGCCTTGTTCGCTCAGCGGCACATGCAGCATCAGGGTGGAGTTGCGCGGGTCCTGCGTTTCCAGCGGGCGGGAATAGGTGGGCTGGCGCAGGTCCCGCGCGAGGTCGAAAGTGCCGTCGGTCTCGTTGGGCGAGAGCGTGCTGCCGGTGGGCCGCATCAGGCGCAGCGGTGCGCTGGGAGACGCGTAGCTGGCAAGTACGTTGCGCCGGGCGTCTACCCAGGTCACGGCTTGCAGTTCAGGAAACTGGCTCACCAGGGCCTCAACCTGGAAGACGAACTCTTCGGTATTGATGTCCTTGTTGTCGATCTCTCGGGCCAGGCGCATCAGCTGCTCCTGGCGTTCCAGCAAGCGCAGGCGCAGGCGCTGCTGTGCGTACTCCACGTCGCGTGTGACGGCTTCCTGCTCGCGCTCGAGTTCCTCAAACCGGAGGTAGGTGATGGCCACCACGATGGCCGAGAGGAACAGCAGCACCGACAACAGCGGCGCGAGCGTCGCAAAGCGGTCCTGGCGCGAGGGGGGGAGCCGGCGCCACCAGCGTTTCCACCAAGGCGTCTGGGCGGCTTTGGACTTGCTTGACGGAGGCGAAGAAGGCACAGAACTCATGGCCCTCCGAGTCTAAGTGAGCCGGCCCCGATTGCTCTGATTTGTGAAGCGCCTGGGGGTCGCCGTGATGTTTTTTCAGCGCTAGTAAATTTCATATTATAGAAATTCAAAGCACATATTGAAATTCAGAAAACATTGTGGGAAACTCCGTGACAGCACGGAATGCCCCCCGTAAGCTCGATTTCAACCAACAGGAGACAAGCATGGCAGCGAACAACGCGCAGGACGGCCGCGGCGCCGGTGACCTGGACACCCAGGAAACCCGCGAGTGGATGGAGGCGCTTGGCGCCGTGATCGAACGGGAGGGTCCGCAACGCGCCCATTTTCTGCTGGAACAACTGCTGGAAGAGGCGCGCCAGCACAGCATCGATCTGCCGTTCTCGGCCACCACGGGCTATGTGAACACCATCGAGCCCAACCAGGAAGAGCGTTGCCCCGGGAACATCGAGATCGAAGAGCGGCTGCGCGCCTACATGCGCTGGAACGCCATGGCCATGGTGGTGAAGGCCAACCGCCACAACCCCGAAGACGGCGGTGACCTGGGCGGCCACATCGGCTCCTTTGCCTCGCTGGCCCACATGTTCGGTGCCGGTTTCAACCATTTCTGGCACGCTGAAAACGAGAACCACGGTGGCGACTGCCTTTACATCCAGGGCCACGTGTCGCCCGGCGTTTACGCCCGCGCTTACCTCGAAGGCCGTCTGACCGAAGAGCAACTGCTCAACTTCCGCCAGGAAGTGGATGGCAAAGGTCTCTCCAGCTACCCGCATCCCAAGCTCATGCCCGAGTTCTGGCAGTTCCCCACCGTCTCCATGGGCCTGGGCCCGCTGATGGCGATCTATCAGGCCCGTTTCCTGAAGTACCTGCACGCCCGGGGCATCGCCAACACCGAGAACCGCAAGGTCTGGGTATTCTGCGGCGATGGCGAGATGGACGAGGTGGAGTCGCTGGGTGCCATCAGCCTGGCCGCGCGCGAGAACCTCGACAACCTGATCTTCGTGGTGAACTGCAACCTGCAGCGCCTGGACGGTCCGGTGCGCGGCAACGGCAAGATCATCCAGGAGCTCGAAGGTGAGTTCCGAGGTTCCGGCTGGAACGTGATCAAGCTGCTGTGGGGCAGCGAGTGGGACCCACTGCTGGCGCGCGACAAGGACGGCGCGCTGCGCAAGATCATGATGGACACGGTCGACGGCGACTACCAGGCCTTCAAGGCCAACGACGGCGCCTACGTGCGCAAGCACTTCTTCGGCCGCGACCCCAAGACGCTGGAGATGGTGGCCCACCTGAGCGACAACGACATCTGGAATCTGAAGCGCGGCGGTCATGACCCACAAAAGGTCTATGCGGCGTACCACAAGGCGGTCAACCACAAGGGCCAGCCCACCGTGCTGCTGATCAAGACCGTCAAGGGCTTCGGCATGGGCAAGTCGGGCGAGGGCAAGAACACGGTGCACCAGACCAAGAAGCTCACCGACGAAGACATCAAGATCTTCCGCGACCGCTTC
>JANPKR010000140.1:0-2517 GCA_031426175.1 Hydrogenophaga sp.
GGGGTAATAGACCACGTCGGACGGCAGGCGGTAGCCTTTGCGCCACTTCTTGGCCTGACCGGGCGGCATGCAACCGTTGTTCTTCTTGGCCAGGCCGGGCGGGCAGTTGCCGGCGCGGAAACGCGGCTCGTAGTAGTCGCGAACTGCCACGCGCTGGCTGTCCTGGAAGTAGCCGCCGATGTTGATCTGCACCGCGACGTTGGTCGACGACCGATCGCCCGTGCCTTGCGTGCCGTAGCGCCGATCATCGCGATCGCCTTTGCCTTTGTCCTTGTCTTTGCCGCCCCGCTCCGACTTTTCCCACTTGTCGTGCTTGCCTCCGCCGGCATGGTCGGGTTTCTCGGCCATGGCGGGCGCAAGGCACAAACCGGCGGCCATGCTCAGCACCCATGCGCGGGCGGTTTTTTTCAAGGTGGTGTTCATATGGGTGTCTGTGTGGGGTGTTGTTGAAAGCTCTGGTCTCGATGCGAATTGTGCCGCTCCAAGCCGGGGCACTGGTGACCGCTTGTGTGCAACGGGTCTGGGTGTTGCGTCCTGGCTCCAATGGCTGTCAGACTCGGCAGCCTGTCGCCTTGCAACCACCGTCTGCCGCCCGCCATGTCACAAGAAACCGAACTCAAGCTCGAAGTCCATCCCCAAGACCTGGCGGCGCTGCTGAAGCACCCTTTGCTGAAGGCAACACCCGCCCGGCGCGAGCGCCTGCTCAACACCTATTTCGACACCTCCACGCTCGCGCTGCGCGCGCAGCGCATGGCCGTTCGCGAGCGCCGCGTGGGGCGCAAGACGCTGTTGACGGTGAAGACAGCGGGACAGTCGGTGGGCGGCTTGTCGCAACGCGGCGAGTGGGAAGCGCCCACCCGGCCGGGCACCTTCGATTTCACCGCGCTGGTGAACGACACGGCCCTGGCCGCGCAGCTGGCCAGTGTGGCCTGGCAACTCGTGCCGGTGTTTCGCACGGATTTCACCCGCCGCAGCTGGGTGCTGCAGCACGGGCTGGCGCGTGTGGAAGTGGCACTCGACCAAGGCTTCATTGCCACCGGGAATGCCCAGGGCAACCACCGCCAGCCCATCCTCGAACTGGAGCTGGAGTTGCTGGATGGCCCGGTGGACGCCTTGCTCGATCTGGCCCACACCTTGGCGCTGGGCCCCCTGGGGCAGGCCGCCAGCGCATTGCGCCTGCTGCCGGCCAACCGCAGCAAGGCCGAACGCGGCTACGCGCTTTTCATGGGGGAGCGTATGCAGCCGGTGAAAGCGGCGGGCCTGCAGCTGCAGGCCGGCATGCACCCGGTGCAGGCGTTTCGTGCGGCTGCCCTGAGCTGCCTGGCCCACCTGCAGGCCAACGAGGCCGGCGTGCTGCATCCCGCTCCGGAGGGCGTGCTGCCCGACCCCGAGTTCGTGCACCAGGCGCGGGTGGCCCTGCGGCGCTTGCGCACCGGTCTGCGCATCTTTCGCTCGGCGCTGCCCCGTCGCTTTGCCGCACATTGGTCGAGCGAGTGGAAGCTGCTCACCAACCAGCTCGGCGATGCGCGCAACTGGGACGTGTTCGCCACCGAGTGGATGCCGGAGCTGATGGAGGGTGGCGGGCCGGCCGCCGGCACCGACGACGGCGCGGCCACGGCGCTGCAGGCGTGGGTGCAAGCGCAGCGGCGCGCCGCCGGGCAACGCGCGGCCGACGCGCTGGGCAGCCGCGAACACGCACTGCGTTTGCTGGCCTTCACCCGCGCGGTGCTGTGTCTGCAACCGTCCGATCCTGTGACGGGTACGCCTCCCGTTGGCAACCGATTGGCGGTCTGGGCACAGGCGGTTCTGCGCGAGCGCCATTTGGGTCTCCGCCAGCAGGCCCGTGCAGCGCAACGCATGGGCCCCGAGGGCCGCCATGCCTTGCGCATCTCGCTCAAAAAGCTGCGTTACGCGCAGGAGTTTCTGGCCAGCGTATTGCCACCCAAACGCGTGGCGCGAAGCACCTCGGTACTGTCCAACGCGCAGGAGCTGCTGGGCCGGCTCAACGACCTGAGCACCGCTCACACCTTGCTGGGTGCCGTCGCGGCGGGACCCGCCTCGGCCCTGGTGGTGCACTGGCAGCAGTCGCTGCAGGTCCGGCTGGATGCCGGCTTGCTGGAGTTGCCGGCGATGGAGCGCTCGCTGGAGAAAGCACCGACGCCGTGGGATTGAGTGGCGCCTGCTTGCAGGCAGCGTTCAAGCCTGGGCGCTGGGTCGTGCGGCCACCTTGTCGCGCCAGGCCTGCAAGGCGTGCAAGCCTTCGTCCGCCGGCTTGAAACGCATCAGTTTGCCGAAGTCCACGGTGCAGAAGGCCGTGATGTCGGCGATGGTGAAGCGGTCCCCGGCCACCCACGGTTGGCGTTGCAACTCGGTGTTCAGCCAGACCGCCGTTTCCATGGCCTTGAGTCGTTGCGATTGGCCGAAGTCGGGGAACTGCGGCTGCTCCAGCGGGGCCAGACCGGGGTGCGTGTGGCGGATGGCGTTGGCCAGCGGCAGCATCAGGTACCACTCCATGCG
>JANPKR010000141.1:0-3116 GCA_031426175.1 Hydrogenophaga sp.
TCGCGGTCGGCCTCCTCGTTGTCGACCACCAGCACGCGCCGGCGCGCACCCTCGTAGCCCGCGTGACCAGGCAGGGCCAGCGGGCGCGGCGGCACCGCGCCGTGCACCTCGGGCAGGAAGAGCCTCACGGTGAACACGGAGCCCTCGCCGGGCGCGCTGCGCACCGTCATCTCGCCGCCCATGAGGTCGGTGAGCATCTTGGCAATGGTGAGGCCCAGGCCGGTGCCGGTGGACGGCCCGGGCGCGGCTTCGTTCTGCCCGCGCGCAAACGGCTCGAACACGCGCTCCAGGTCTTGCGCGCGCATGCCGGGGCCGGTGTCGTGCACCTCGAACTGCGCCATCTCGCGCGCATGCGTCACGCGCAGCCGCACCTGTCCGACCTGGGTGAACTTCACGGCGTTGCCCAGCAGGTTGATGAGGATCTGGCGCAGGCGTTTCTCATCTGCGCGCACGGTGTCGGGCAGGCGGCTGCCGGCCTCGAACACAAAGCGCAGGCCCTTTGCGCTGGCCTGCAGCTCGAACATGCCCGCCACTTCCTGCATGGCGCCGGCAAAGGCCATGGGCCGCACGTCGAGCGCGAGCTTGCCCGACTCGATGCGCGCAATGTCCAGCGTGCCCTCGATCAACGACAGCAGGTGTTCGCCGCCGCGGTTGATCACGCGGATGGCCTGCGCGCGGTGCGGTGCCATGCCGGTGTCTTCCTGCAGCAGCTGCGCATAGCCCAGGATGCTGTTGAGCGGCGTGCGCAGCTCGTGACTGATGGTGCTGATGTAGCGCGTCTTGGCCTGGTTGGCGTGTTCGGCGGCCAGGCGCGCCTGCTGCAGGGCTTCGTCGGTGAGGCGGTGCGACTCGATCTCCTGCATGAGCAGGCGCGTCTGCCGGTTCGACTCCTCTTGCGCCACCTCGCGGCTCTTGTGCGCCAGCACCAACCACCAGGCCACGGTGGCCGTGATCAGCAGCAGAACGGCGTACACCCGCACGAAACCGGAGCGCAACGCGGCGTCGAGCAAACCCGCGTTGGCCGAAAGACCGATGCGCTGCGCGAGCGCCTGCACTTCCTGGCGGTACAACAACCCGAGCACCGCCGCCAGCACCGGCGCCATCACCAGCATGAGCAGCAGGTAGTGGGCCAGGCCGGCCTCTAGGTACGGCCAGATGGAGCGCGGCAGCACGCGGCGCAGGGCGCCCATCCATTGTTCGGAGAGTTTGGCGTGGGGTTTGCAGAGGTCGCCGCAGCGCGCGTCGAGCGTGCAGCAGAGTGAACAGATGTGGCCTTGGTATGCGGGACAGTGCGACATGTCGGGCGCTTCGTATTCACGCTCACAGATGACGCACTGGTGAACAGCCCCCGCGCCGCCTGCGGCGTCACCCCCCTGAAGGGGGGCAACACCAGCGGCCTGGCGAAGCCAGTTCCGCGGTGTTTCTGGAACGGCCCCCCCCTGCACGCCACCGCTCCTGGCAATGTAGTACCGCCCCTGCGTCGCCCACGCAATCAAGGGCGCCGTGACAAACGCAGTCACCATCGCAATCACCGCCGAAAACGCCTCGGCGGTGGGCCCCATGAACCCCATGTGCGCGGTGATCGACAGCACCGAGGCCAGCACCATGGCGCCCACCCCCACCGGGTTGATGTCGTACAGATAAGCCCGCTTGAACTCGATGCCCTTGGGGCTCCAGCCCAGCGGCTTGTTGATCACCAGATCGGCCACCACCGCCATGATCCAGGCGATCGCAATGTTGGAGTAAACGCCCAGCACCTGGCCCAATGCCTGGAACACGTTCATCTCCATCAGCATGAAAGCGATGAAGGTGTTGAACACCACCCACACCACGCGCCCGGGGTGGCTGTGGGTGATGCGCGAGAAAAAGTTGCTCCAGGCCAGCGAGCCGGCGTAGGCGTTGGTCACGTTGATCTTGAGCTGCGAGACCACCACAAAGATCGCCGTGGCCGCGACCGCCCAGCCGTAGTCGGCGAAAACGTATTCATAGGCCGCGAGGTACATCTGGTTGGGGTCCACCGCACGCTCGGTGGGCACCATGTGGCTGATGGCCAGATACGCCAGCACCGCCCCGCCCAGCATCTTCAGCACACCCAGCAACACCCAGCCCGGCCCGCCGGCCAGGACCCCGGCCCACCAGCGCAGGCCCTTGCCCTTTTCCTTCGCGGGCATGAAACGCAAATAGTCGGCCTGCTCGCCCATCTGGGTGATGAGCGCGATGCCCACGGTGAGAGCTGCACCAAACAGGTGCCAGTCAAACTGCGCGCCCGCACCGGATTCGCCCCCATACCGCACCACGCTGGTGAATGTTTCAGGCGCCATCACCGCGACCGCCCCAAAAGGCACCACCATCATCACCAGCCACAGCGGCTGAGTCCACACTTGAAAGCGGCTGATCACCGAGACCCCGTGCGTCACCAGCGGGATGACCACCACCGCGCAGATGAGGTAACCCCAGGCGGGCGGAATGTCGAGCGCGAGCTCCAGCGCGTAGGCCATCACCGCGGCTTCGAGCGCAAAAAAGATGAAGGTGAAGGTGGCGTAGATCAGCGAGGTGATGGTGGAGCCGATGTAACCAAAGCCCGCGCCGCGCGTGAGCAGGTCCATGTCGACCCCGTAGCGCGCGGCGTACACGCTGATGGGCAGGCCCGCGAGGAAGATGATCAAACCGGTGCACAGGATGGCCAGCGCGGCGTTCACAAAGCCGTACTGCACCAGCAGCGTGGCACCCACGGCCTCCAGGATCAGGAACGACGCGGCGCCGAACGCGGTGTTGGCCACGCGCCATTCGCTCCATTTGCGAAAGCGCTGCGGCGTGTAGCGCAGCGCGTAGTCTTCCATCGTCTCGCTGCCGACCCAACTGTTGTAGTCGCGGCGCACGCGGGTGATGCGCTGGGGTGCGTCGAGCCCGGGCTCCTGTCCTGCGGTGGTCGCAGGAGCGGTGCGGATGGGAACGATGGGTATGGTTGTCACACGCCGTTTCTGCAGCTTTCGTGCCACGGGCGCGCGGCCCGGGTTTTCCCGGGCGCGCGGGGGCACGGGAATTGCTGACCGGAACACCCAGGCACCACCGGAACGCACGCACCACCATGGAACTCACGCCGAGAGAAAAAGACA
>JANPKR010000142.1:0-9932 GCA_031426175.1 Hydrogenophaga sp.
GATCCTGAATACACCTCGATGGTATTGGTGCCGATGGCGCTGATGTCGGACAGGATCTTCTTCTGCGTGCCGGCACCCAGCGCCACCACAGACACCACCGAGGCGATACCGATGACGATGCCCAGCATCGTCAGGAAGGTACGCAGTCGGTGTGCGTTCATGGCCAGAAGCGCCATGTAGAAGGCTTCGCGGAATCGATCGCCCAACCCCGACAGGTGTGCGAGAAGCCCCTCAGGCGCGCGGCTGGCAGGAAGCCCAGCTCCGGTGTTGGGTTCCGGCGCGCCCTCGCGGCGTTTGTCGCTGACGATCGCTCCGTCGCGAATCTCGATCACGCGCTGGGCGTGTGCAGCGACGCTCATGTCGTGGGTGACGATGATGACGGTGTGACCTTCCGAATGGAGTTCCTTCAGTATCTCCATCACCTGGGCGCCGGACTTTGTATCCAGTGCGCCCGTGGGCTCGTCGGCCAGGATGACGCGGCCGCCATTCATCAGCGCTCGAGCGATGGATACGCGCTGCTGCTGCCCGCCTGAGAGCTTTCCCGGCGTGTGGTGCATGCGGTCGGCCATGCCCAGGCGGGATAGCAGTGCAGTGGAACGTTCATGACGTTGTGCGCGCGTGCGGCCCGAGTACACCGCGGGAACCTCTACGTTGCCCTGGGCTGTGAGGTCCGACAGCAAGTGGTAGCGCTGAAAGATGAATCCGAAGTGTTCCCGACGCAGTTGGGCCAGTTCATCCGGCGCAAACTGCCCTGTCTCGCGACCCTCCACGCGGTAGCTGCCGCTAGTGGGCTTGTCCAGGCAGCCAAGGATGTTCATCAACGTGGATTTGCCTGAGCCCGACTGCCCGACGATGGCCACCATCTCGCCCGCGTGAATGGAAAGATTCACGTCCTTCAGCACGACCAACACTTGGTCGCCTGCCGGGAACTCGCGGGTGACACCGCGTATTTCAAGCAGAGGTTGGTGATCTGCCGCGCCGGAGTGTGTGTCGCCTTGCATGGCCTGCCCTTCGTTCGTCATTGCGGCGGCGGGCCATTGCGCTTGGGGTCCGGGTTGGTGACGGAGGGTGCGGCGGCACCATCGCCCAGAACTACCTTGTCCCCAACGCTCAAGCCGCGGGCAATCTCGGCATTGACGTTGTTGTTCAGACCAACCACCACTTGGCGAGGCACTGCGTTTCCTTCCACGTCGATCAGGCGCACATTGGTCGTTCCATCTGCATTTCGCGTACCCAGTGCGGCCGATGGGATGGTGACAACACCCTTGGCCTCAGCCCGCACGATGTAGACCTGCGCTGTCATGGAGATGCGCAACTTGCGGTCTGGGTTTGGCGCGTCAAACAAACCGTTGTAATAAATGGCGGTGGCCATGGCATTGCTGCTGGTGGCTGCGCTTGCCAGCGATGAGTCGGTTGCGATGGAGTCTGGCGCTGGCTCCACGGAACGCAGAATGGCTTCGTAGCGTTGGTCGGGCTCGCCCAAAATGGTGAAGTACACCCTCTGACCGGGCGTGACTCTGGTCACGTCGGCCTCAGAAATCTGAGCCTTGACAGTCATGGTGTCCACCATGGCCAGCTTGATGATCGTGGGGGCGGCCTGGTTGGCGTTCACGGTCTGGCCTTCCTGTGTAACGACAGCGACGACCTGCCCGTCAATGGGTGCGACGATGCGCGTGTAGCCCAGATTGACCTTGGCCGTGTCAGCCGCGATGGCGGCTTGCTGCATCTGCGCCTTCAGCGCGTCGATATCGGCCAACGTGCTGAGATACGAGGCCTCGGCGGCCTCTAGATCAGCTTGAGGACCGGCATCCGCAGCGCGCAGCTGCTGCTGGCGCTTGTAGGCCAACTCCACCTGCGACAGAGAGGCTTGCCTCGCCCGCAGATTGGCCTGAGCTGTGGCCAGCGCTGCTTCTGAGTTGCGCACGGCGTTTTGCTGCGTCAAAGAGTCGATTTCCGCCACAAGCTGGCCTGCCTTGACGTTGTCACCGAGCGCAACTTTGAGCGTTTTGATCTGGCCGGATACCTGCGCACCCACGCTTACCTGCTTGGAGGCCTGCAGCGTACCGCTCGCGAGAACCGTGTCCTCAAGGTCGCCCATGACGGCTGTGGCGGTGACGAAGTTGTTGGGGACTTTGTCGGGTGAGAAGTGCCACTTCACAACAGCAACGGCAGCGATCAGGCTGAATGCGATGACGCCGATGCGCAGGGGTTTTGTCTTGGAGATGGCCATGGGCGACTGTTGGATTGGGAACTTGCTGTGCGCGCGACTTGCCACGAGCGAGGAGGTTTAGGCAGTGGATCGCGCCCTGCCCAATCGCAGTTTCAGAGAACTGCTTGTTTGATGATTGGCTCTGAATCCTGCGTTGAACACCGCTTCGTGCGCATCAACACCACTTGCCAGGGCGCTTGGCCGAAACGGCTTAGTCGCAGCGGCGTGGTCGCAGGCCAGCCTCGCGGTCCTTCTTCGCGTCGATATCGCATCGGACTTTGCGCGTCATCTCCAGGCTGTCCTTGCCCAACTGGGTCGAGATCCGCTGACGCTCGAGCGCATTGAGCTTCTCCTGATCGCGTCGACTCTGTTGCTTCAGCATGCAATCGGTGTATTCGCGAGAGCCCTGGCGCGCTCCAAACTCTGCGCACGTCGTCTGGTCCTGGTAGAGATTTGCTTGTCGCTTTTGTTCTGGCGATGCACAAGCGGACAGCCCGGCGCCCAGTACGGCCACCAAGCCCATGACCAGGGCTGGCCGGCGAATGGCGGTGAAATTCGATGAAGTCATTGTTTGTTCTCCTGTCAAAAACATCGGTCACGGCCTTTGCGGCCGAAGGCGACGGCATCGCCCCGAAAGACAGTAGAACGGCTGAAGATTGCGTGATCATGGCCCCCAACCCCAGGCTCATCAAACTGCTGGAAACGTCACCCGTGCGATGGTGCCGCCGTTGGGCGCGTCAAGCAGCAGCACCTTGCCGCCGTGGTGCTCGACCACCTCCTTCACCAAATGGAGACCCAGACCGCCTCCTGACAACTGCGGCTGCAATCGATAGAAGGGTTCAAACACGCGTTCGCGTGCGTCTGATGGGATGCCGGGCCCGTCGTCCTCGATCTCGAAGCTCGGGCCCAGGACGCGAACAGTCACATGGATTCCGCCATGGTGGATCGCGTTCTGCACCAGGTTCGTCACCACTCTTTCGATCGCTCCAGCATCGCCGCGGATCGGCTGCGCGCAGTCGACCGTGACTTCGATCGAGCGATCCGCGGCGATCAAGAGCGGTGCGAGGTCGCCGGCCACTCGGCGAACCAGCGCTGCAAGATCCAGCTTCTCTTGGTGTGAGGAGGCATCCAGGCGTTGGACGTCGAGCATTTGCTCGGCCAGGTTGGCGAGCCTCTCAATATCGCTGCCCAGCCTGCGCATTGACGCTTCCTGTGCTGCATCGATCTTGACTCGCAGAATGGCGATGGGCGTGCGCAGTTCGTGGGCGGCAGACGCTATAAAACGACGCTGCCGCTCATATCCTTCGTCAAGGCGCCCGAGTGCATCGTTCACCGCACGTACCAGGGGAGCTATTTCGTCAGGCACCTGCTCTTCGCTGAGCCGCATGCCACGCCGGTCAGCGTCGATTTGCTCCGCCTCGCGCGCAATTCGCGTCACACCGGCAAGCGAGCGTCGCACGATCCAGGGAATTGCAATCAGCGACACCACTGCCATCACCAGAAAGATTGGAAGCGCAGCAAGACTGGACGCCACGATGACGGTGAAACTCAGTTCGGTCAACTTGCCGTGCCCCATGATCGTCAAAGGGCCAATCGGAGAGTCCTCGCGACGAATAACTGCGCTCAATAAGTGCGGCGAAAAGCGACCGCGCACGTGCCCATAGGAGACATCACGCAGAACGCCATTGAACGCAGCGTACTGTGCTGGCACCGGACCAAAGCTGACGCGCGCGCCTGAATCGTCCTCTGCCATGAACCACAAACTGGGCGATTCGGCTCGCAGTTCGACCAGCTTCTGAGTCGTGCGCACTACCAGGCGTCCGTCGCCTTCGCGTTCTATGGCGTGAGCGATGATGGGCGTGATCGTCTCATCTGTGTATTGTCCCCCGCTGTCAACGCGCGTTGCCAGTGCGACCATGACGGGAAAGCTGATGAACAGAATGGCAAACTGGAGCAGTAACGGCTGGACAATCAGCGGCCACTTGAGCGAAGTTAGCCGGCGGCTCACGTTTGCGCCTGCAAAAGGTAGCCGACACCTTTGATCGCGTGGATCTCGACACCCGCCCCAGCAGCAATCAGCTTGCGACGCAGTCGCGATATGTGGGAATCAAGCGTGTTTGACTGTATCGCGTCGTTGAACCCATAAACGCCTTGTTCGAGCGACTCCCGCAAGACCGTTCGCCCTCGTCGTTTCACGAGTGTCACGAGCACGCGCTGCTCTCGACGAGCAAGATTCACCCGTACTCCGGCCACACTGGCTTCGTCGTTGGCCATATCCAGGACGAGCGCGCCTACTTTGATTTCTTCGACACCGAGTTCTGTCGGGCGGCGTCGGACGGCGCGGATGCGAGCAAACATCTCTTCAAGGGCGAAGGGCTTCACGAGATAGTCATCTGCTCCCTCATCAAGACCGTCGACGCGATCCGCCACCTCTCCTCGGGCGGTCAGAACGATGACAGGAAGACCAGGATTCGCTGCCCGCACGGTCGATACAAGCGACAGACCATCCCCATCCGGCAAGGTGCGATCTAGCAGGACGAGGTCATAGACATTCGAGTGGCATGCCTCACGGGCCAAGGCCAATCGCGCTGCGTGGTCAACCACATATCTTTCGCGTTCGAGTGCACCGCGCACCGTGGCCGCAAACTCGGACTCGTCCTCTACCAGCAAAATTCTCATCTCATACATCCTCTGTGGACAGTTCGGCGGCGAGGAAACGCCGGCTGCAGCCTACCTGCCACACATTGCAGCAACATGGCATGCATGCATGTTCACGTGAGGATGATTGGCGCCGTTGGTTCACGACATGCTTCCGAATCACGTGCTGTAGCAGCACCGTCAAAGGTGATACAGCCTATTGAATTTGAATGGATTCAACCTGGCGCCAACGATGAAACGCAGACAGTGGACAAGCAGGCCACTACCCACCTCCCGCTTTCAGGTGCGGGTTGCTGCTGAAGAGCTCAGCTGTCCATTCCACAAACGCCCGCACCTTCGCGCTCAGGTGGCGGTTGGGTGGGTAGACCACGTACAGCGGAATGATCGGTCCCGTCCAGTCGCCTAACACCTGCACCAACTCGCCGCGCTGGATCAACGGCTTGGCGGTGAATGAGGGCACTTGCGCAATGCCCAGGCCCGCAAGCGTGGCTGTTGTCAGTGCATTGCTTTCGTTCAGCGCAAGCTTGTAGCGACCCGAGATCTCCAGTACCTGTCCGTCCTTCTCGAACTCGTTCGGGTAGTGCCGCCCGGTGCGGGTGGAGAAATGGCTCACCACAGTGTGGTCGGTTTCCAATTGCTCGGGGTGAGTGGGTGTGCCGTGGGCCTGCAGGTATGCGGGGGAGGCCACCGCAACCAGCGGCACGTTGGCCACGCGCCTCGCCACCAGCGACTGGTCCAGCAACTCGCCGCCGCGGATGACGCAGTCCACGTTGTCGACCAGCAGGTCCACCGAGCGGTCGGTCACGCCCAAGTCGAGCTGGATGTCGGGGAAGCGGCGGTAGAAGTCAGCCAGGGCGGGAATGATGAGCTCGCGCGCCACCGAGGTGCCCACGTCCACGCGCAGGCGCCCACTGGGCTTGGCCTGCGCGTTGGTCATGCTGGCCTCGATGTCGTCGAGATCGTTGAGCACGCGCGCCGTGCGCTCGTAGTAAGCCGCCCCATCGGGTGTGACGGTCACGCGCCGCGTGGTGCGGTTGAGCAGCTTGACCTTCAGGCGCGCCTCCAGGTGTTGAACCAGTTTGGTCACCGTGCCCTTGGGCAGGTCCAACGATTCTGCCGCCTTGGTGAAGGTGCCGGCCTCCACCACCCGCGCAAACACGCGTATTGATTGAATGTGATCCATGCCCTTACCCCACCATCTGCTGTTTTGTGGGCGGATTGTTCATCCAATGGAAACAGACATCTGGTGAAGCGGGGCTTTATCCGCATCAGCCACATGCCTATAGTCCAGCCATGGTTTCAACTACGTCCACCTCTGTCCTGCTGACCCCAACACAGACACTGTCGGTGCCAGGTACGTCACCGTTGGAGTTACGCGTCTGGGGCAAGAAGCCACACGACGGAGCGGTGCCGCTGGTGCTGCATTTTCACGGCGGCGCCTTTGTGTCCGGCGACCTGGACAGCGGCGCCTGCCTGGCCGGGCTGCTGGCTGGCTCGGGGGCGGTGGTGGCTTCACTGGCCTACCCCCTGGCGCCGGCACACCGGTTCCCGGACGCGGTGGAGGCGGGTTACGTGGCGCTGGAGTGGTTGCACAAGCAGCGCACCCGCCTGGCCGGCAGGGACGCACCGCTGTTCGTGGCGGGCGAAGAAGCCGGCGGCAACATCGCTGCCGCCGTGGCTCTCATGGTGCGAGACCGCGCCCACCCCCCGCTGGCCGGTCAGATTCTTGTGGCACCCATGCTGGACCCCTGCAACGCCACCGCCTCGCTGCGCCAGACCATGGGCACGGCCACCGCTTGCAAGTGGATGGCCGGCTGGCAGCAGTACCTGCGCGGCCCGATGGACGCCGAGCACCCCTACGCCGTGCCTGCCCGCGCGCAGCGTCTCACCGGCCTGCCGCCGGCGCTCATTCTCACCGGCGGTGACGACCCGATGCGCGACGAAGCACTGGCGTACGCCGAGCGCCTGCGCAAGGCCGGCATTGCGGTGCACAGCGGCGTTTTGCCGCCCTCAACCGGCTGGCCCGACTCGCTGACCGAGTCGCCCACTGAAGCATCTCCGTGCGCTGGCGAGGTGCGCGAACATTTCAGGGCTTTCTTCCGGGCCTCCACTCCTCCGCCTGCGACACCGCCGCCGTCCTGACGGCTCGCGCTCCCTCTCTCCACCCCTGAAATGCCAACCCCGGTCACCCACCGGGGGAGGTTTCGTTCGCCCTCAAAAAGGAAAAACCATGTCCAAATTGCCCACCCCTCTGCGCCGCCTTTGGTGGCCCACCGCCGCCGCTCTCGCTGCAATCACCATCGCTGTGATCGTGCTCGCGCAGGAATCCAACCCTGCGCAGGCCAGCGCACCCGCCGGCGCACCACCGCCCGCTCCGGTGTCCGTGGCCACTGTGACCGAGAGCGACATCGCTGCGTGGGAAGAGTTCTCCGGCCGCCTGGAAGCGGTGGAGCGGGTGGACATCCGTTCGCGGGTGGCCGGTGTGGTGCAGGCCACCCATTTCCGCGAAGGCGCGCTGGTGAAAAAGGGCGACCTGCTGATCTCCATCGACCCCGCACCCTATGAAGCAGACGTGGCGCGCGCCGACGCACAAACCGTCGCCGCACAAGCGCGCCTGACGCACGCCACCAACGAGCTGACGCGGGCCAGCCGCCTGTGGGAAGACAAGGCGATTGCCCGGCGCGAACTGGACGACCGCGAGAGCGCACTGCGCGAAGCCGAGGCCAATCTCAAGGCCGCGCAAGCCGAGTTGCAGAGCAGCCGTCTGAGCCTGGGTTACACGCAGGTGCGTGCGCCGGTGGCCGGTCGCATCGGCCGGCTGGACGTGACCGTGGGCAACCTGGTCGCCGCCGGCCCGGGCGCGCCCGTGCTCACCACGCTGGTGTCGGTCAGCCCGATCTATGCCAGCTTCGATGCGGACGAATCCACCGTGGCCCGTGCGCTCAAAGGCCTGCCGGGTGGCAACCGGCCGGCGGTGGAGCGCATCCCCGTGCAGATGGGCACCTCGGCCACCACCGACACGCCCTACACCGGCCAACTGCAGCTCATCGACAACCAGGTCGACCCGGCCAGCGGAACGGTGCGCGTGCGCGCCGTCTTCGACAACAAGGACGGCAACCTGATGCCTGGTCAGTTCGCACGCATCCGCATGGGCCAGCCGCAGACCGCGCGCACCCTGCTGGTGAGCGAACGCGCTGTGGGCACCGACCAAGACAAGAAGTACGTGCTGGTGGTGGGCGAGGGCGACAAGACCGAGTACCGCGAGGTCACGCTGGGCGCGTCTGTTGACGGCTTGCGCACCGTGCTCAGCGGTTTGAAGCCGGGCGAACGCATCGTCGTGAATGGTCTGCAGCGTGTTCGTCCCGGAGACGTGGTGCAGCCGCAGGTGGTGCCCATGAATGCTCGTTCGTCGACGCCGGAGACCCCTGCGGCTGTCGCCAAGTCCTGAGCCGCCATGCCAGTGAAGAGAACACCATGAACCTTTCCAAATTCTTCATCGATCGGCCGATCTTCGCGGGCGTGCTCTCGCTGCTGATCCTGATCGCCGGCCTGGTCGCATTGCGCGGCCTGCCGATCTCTGAATACCCCGAAGTCGCCCCACCGTCGGTGGTGGTGCGTGCCCAGTACCCGGGCGCCAACCCCAAAGTGATTGCCGAGACCGTGGCCACGCCGCTGGAAGAGTCGATCAACGGGGTCGAAGGCATGCTCTACATGAGCAGCCAGGCCACCACCGACGGCGTGATGACGCTGACCGTGACCTTCAAGCTCGGCACCGACCCCGACAAGGCGCAGCAGCTGGTGCAGAACCGCGTGTCGCAGGCCGAGCCGCGCCTGCCCGAAGAGGTGCGTCGCCTCGGCGTGACCACGGTCAAGAGTTCACCCGACATCACGATGGTGGTGCACCTGGTCTCGCCCAACGACCGCTACGACATCAACTACCTGCGCAACTACGCGGTGTTGAACGTGAAGGACCGGCTGGCCCGCATCGAGGGAGTTGGCCAGGTACAGATCTTTGGCGGTGGTGACTACTCCATGCGCGTCTGGCTCGATCCGCAGAAGGTCGCGCAGCGCGGCCTCTCGGCCAGCGACGTGGTGGCCGCCATCCGTGGCCAGAACGTGCAGGCCGCCGCCGGTGTGGTGGGCGCGTCGCCCGGCCTGCCGGGTGTGGACATGCAGTTGTCCATCAACGCCCAAGGCCGCCTGCAGACCGAAGAAGAGTTCGGCGACATCATCGTCAAGACCGGTGCCGACGGTGCGGTGACCCGCCTGCGCGACATCGCGCGGCTGGAGATGGGCGCGGCCGACTACTCGTTGCGCTCGCTGCTCAACAACAAACCCGCTGTGGGCATGGGCGTGTTCCAAGCGCCGGGCTCCAACGCCCTGGAGATCTCGGCCCAGGTGCGCGAGACCATGCTGGAGCTGCAGAAGAACATGCCCGAAGGCGTGGAGTTCCGCATTGCCTACGACCCCACGCAGTTCGTGCGTGCCTCCATCGACTCGGTGATCATGACCTTGTTGGAGGCCATCGCGCTGGTGGTGCTGGTGGTGATCCTGTTCCTGCAGACCTGGCGCGCTTCCATCATTCCGCTGCTGGCGGTGCCGGTGTCGATCGTCGGCACCTTCGCCTTCCTGCAGCTGCTGGGGTATTCGATCAACACGCTGACCCTGTTCGGGTTGGTGCTGGCCATCGGCATCGTGGTCGATGACGCCATTGTGGTGGTGGAGAACGTCGAGCGCAACATCGAGGCCGGCCTGTCGCCGCACGACGCCACGGTCAAGGCGATGCGCGAGGTCTCGGGGCCGATCATCGCGATCGCGCTGGTGCTGATCGCGGTGTTCGTGCCGCTGGCGTTCATCAGCGGACTGACCGGCCAGTTCTACCGCCAGTTCGCGCTGACGATCGCGATCTCGACCGTGATCTCGGCGATCAATTCGCTGACGCTTTCGCCGGCCTTGTCGGCGCTGCTGCTGCAAAAGCACGGGGCGCCGAAGGACGCGTTGACGTGCGGAATGGACCGTTGGTTCGGCTGGCTGTTCCGCGGCTTCAACCGCTTCTTCGGCCGCA
>JANPKR010000143.1:0-6003 GCA_031426175.1 Hydrogenophaga sp.
AGCTCGGTGTTGCCCCGCACCCCCACCACAAACCCACCGTCCCCGGCCTTGAAGCCGGACTGCTCGGCCACGCTGGTGAAGTCGCTGTTGACGCGGCTGCTGCTGGCGCTGAAGGAGCCACCGGCCCCTGCGCCGATGGTCGCGCTGGCGCCCACGCTCTTTTGCCGGCTGGCGTAGGTGCTGGTGTCTTGCAGGCTCTCGATCAAGAGGTTGCCGCCCACCTCGGCCTGGATCTTGTCGGCCTTCACCAGAGCGCCTTGCAGCGTGGTGTTGCCACCGCTTCGAACCACCACCGTGTTGCCCGCGGTGATGTGTGTGTTGGTATGGGTGAGGTCGTCACCGGCCTCCTTGCCGCGCCCCGCGCTGGCGCTGACCGTGACGCCAAAGCCGCTGGTGCCAAAGCTCACGCCGATGCTGCCCGAGCTTGACTTGTTGCTGCCCGAGAGGGATGCGGTGTTCTTCGCGGCGAGCAGGGCTACGTCGCCTTCTGCGCTGAGCGTGGCGTTGGTGCCTGCGCTCACCTCGCTGCCCTGGATGCGGATGTCGCTGTCTTTGCCCGCGCCGCTGGCGGTGATGCTCACCGCGCCGCTGGCGGCCACGGTGCTGCCGCGCGCGCTGTCGCTGGTTTGGCGGCTGTTGCTCTGGCTCTTGCTGGCGCCGATGCTGATGGACAGGTTGATGCCACCGGCCTGGTCGGCGGCGTTGGCATCGCGCGTGGTTTTGCTGCCGTCCAGGTTGGTGGAAACCACCTGGTTGGCCTTGCCATCGATGGTGGTGCCCTGGCCGGCCTTCACTGCGTCCAGCGCGCTCTGGGCCGCAAAGGCGCTGTTGGCCGCAGCCAGGCCTTGCATGCGGGTGTCTTTGGTATTGCCGGCTGCTTTCAATTGGCTGCCGATGGTCTGCATCGCGCTGAGCACCGGGCTGCTGATGGCAAGGGTCACACCGCTCTGTTTGAACTTCTGCTCCGTGGCGGTGCGGTTGGTCTCGCGCGCCTCGGTGATCGCTATGGACTGGGCCTGCACGGTGATGTCACCGCCCGGAGCCAACACGTCGGAGCCGGTCTGTGCGTAAGCCCGCCCGGCGGTGATGCTCACATCACCGGCGATGGCGCCCACGGTGGAGGCGGCGGCACCCGTGCCCTGGCTTTGCTGGTTGGTGCTCTGCTGCTGGCTGCCCAGCGTGATGCCCGCACCGCTGGCTAGCAGGCCGGAGTTCTTCGTCTCATTGAAGCCGCTGTTCGCACTGGTGTTCTGCGCCGCTTCAATGGTGACGTTGCGCGCGGCGTTGATGCTGAGGTCTTGATCGGAGATCACGCTGGAGCCGGCGATGTGCACGTCCTGCCCACTGGCAATGCTGACACTCTGGCCTCCGAGCTCACTGGCCTGGGCCTGGGTGCTGTCGTGTTGCCGCCCGAAGGTGTTGGTCTGTTTGCTCAGAAACCCACGACCCGTGAACTGATGGGCTTCGACCAGGCTCTGTTCGCTTTGGCCCGTTTCTATCCTGACGCTGCCTTTCGTTGCAGCAATAGCCAGCGACCCTGTGGCATCCACCTGCGCTGCGCGCAAGCTCGCGTCGTGCTGTGCCCGGATATCGACCGCACCTCCGCCAGCTACCCGGGTGCCGACTTCCTCGCTGTTGCTCTGGGCCAGGCTGTTCTTTGCACTCCAGCGGATGTCCTGACTGCGCCCCGTTTGCACAGTGCCCATATTGACGCTGCCATCAGCCTGGATCAGCGTGAGACCACTGCCTTCGTTTTGAACCTGCGCACCGATCAAATTGACATCGCCACCTGCACTGGCCAGCAGCACACCGGCTTCGCCGCTGACATAAAGGCCCGCCACGCGGTCTACACCTTGCTGGCTGAAGCGGTTTCTCCCCGCCTGGGAACTGCTGCTTTGTGTCGTGGTGCTGACGTTGATGTTGCGCCCCGCATCGAGCGCCATACCGGCCACAGCGCGCACCTCACCGCCCGTGATGTTGATATCTTCTGTGGCACTCAGCTGCACGGCATTGCCCAAGATCTGGCCGGTGTTGTCGAGGTTGCCGACATCCATCCGCACCAGCCTGCGCCCCAGGATGGTGCCGCTGTTGTCCAGGTCGCCTCTCAAAGTGAGGGCAACATCTTGCGCGCTGATGAGGGCGCCAGCGTGGCCTGCCCCAAACAGTGTTCCATTGGATTCCAGGTCACCCGTCCTGGGCCTCAAATACACCTGCGGTACCAGTGCGTTCGTGGTGCTGCCGTCGGGCAAGGTCACGCTGCGCGTGACCAGCCACACGATGTCGCTGGTGAGTTGCGCCACCTGTGCCGCACTCAGCGAAACACCCGGGCGCAGCTGGTGCGCCGTGGCAAAGGTGGCGCCTGCCGTCATGAGGGCCATGTACTGTTGCTCGTCGCTGCGGTAGTCGCCCAGGAAACGGTAGCCCGTGAGACTGGCCACTTGCTCGCGGATGAGCTTTTGTTCATAGAAGCCATCACCCAGGCGCTTTTGAGTGGTGGCCGGGTCGATGGCGAGCGCCTGCAGCATGAAGTCGCTGCTGAGCCACTGGCGGTAGTTGGCAAAGCGGGGGTCGGTCTCCACCAAGTAGGGAGCACTGCTGCCTGGGGTGACTTTGAACAAGCTGCTGCCGGGCACCACCAAGGACGGGGCGCTCTGGCTGGGCGCTGTGCTGGCGGCATTTCCCACCGCGGTGGCAGGGGCTTGTCCAAGCAAGGATGCCAGCGCGCTGGCGGCCCTTGACCCGTTGCTCGGGCCCGAAGTGTTGATGGTTCCTGTGGATGTCAATGCGCCAATGGTGACGCCGCTGCCTGCTGGGGGTGTGTTGTCCTCGATCCGGTCAACAACCAGTTCGAACGTCCTGGTTCTGGTCTCGCTGATCGGCGAGCTCGCGCTACCCGTTCTGTCTTTGCCCGACCTCTTCACCCGCCAGTAAAGAATGGCCTCGCCGGTGTCTACCTCGACTTTCTGGCCATCGACCGCTGTGTTGACGAGCCCGGCTTGCGAGAAGGAAAGTTGCCCACCGGCCAGGATGTGACTGGCATCGTTCAGAACGGACTGACCGTCTATGCGCAAATCACCACCCGCGATAAGCCGGGCCGGAGCCGTTTCTGTGACGGTGGTGACAAAGGTGCGACGAGTGTAGTTGTACTCCGTCCAGGGGTTGTCAAATCCGCCTCCAAATCCGCTGTACTCGGGCGTGTCCAGTATGTAGAGAACCGATCCACTGGTGGGCATTGTTTGCCAGCCAACGCTCACGCCAGGCGTGCCCTGCCTGAAGCGGGCGCCTGAGCCAGCGTTGTGTCCTTGGTACTCCACGATATGTTGTGCAGGCGTCTGCTCCACTTCGGCCACGACCAGATGCTCGTTGGTGTTGCGCAGCGTGTTGGCTGCCAGCGTCATCTCGCCCAGGCTCTCGATGGTGGCGCTGTTGTTGTTGAGGGTCTGCGCATTGGCGCTGCCATCGGTAACGGCGCGGTGATTGGCGTCCAGCGCACCACCGATGGCCATGTCCCCGGCGCTGAAGATCAGCGCATCTTCGCGGTTGGTGATGTGCTGCGCGCCGATGTCCAGGCGCTCGCGAGCGGCGATCGTGGCGGCCCGTGTCAGCCCGTTGACGCTCTCCTCGCGGTTGCTCAGGGTGTGGGCCGTAAAGGCGATCTGGTCCCCGTAGATGCGCCCACTGCCCACGTTGTCCACCAGGTGGCTGCGGATGCGGGTGTCCGCACCATCGATCAGTCCCCGGTTGGTGACAGTGCCCGTGCTGTTCTGGCGAGTATCGAGCGTGGTGGCCGCCAAGCTGAGCAGCTCGCCGCTGGCCTGGTTGCTGATGTTGTCTGCCCGAATGCTCAAGCTCTTGCCAGCTTGCCACTGGCCGGCGTTGTGGAAGTCCCCGCCGTGCAATTGCACGCCCAGATCACCACCGGCGCGCACCTGTTGGCCGACAGCAGTTGCCAGGTCACCCACGAGGTCCAGCGCCATGTGGCCCCCGCTGTGCAGGGTGCCATCCAGGCCGAGGGTTTTGGCGGTGATGGCAACCGTGCTGATGGTTGGGGTGGCGGCGCTGTTGGCCACGATCTTGCCACCGGTGTTGACGATCGCGAGTGTGCGCTGGGCGGGAGTGGTGGTGGTTGGGATGGGGGTGGTGGATGCCGTGGCAGTTGTAGAAGTGGGTGCGCGGTCTTGCACGGTAAGTGCGCGCTGGGCGTACAGCGTACCGGCAGCGTTGTTGAGCGTGTTGCTGGCCGCAATGTCCAGGTCACGCCCGGCCAGCACCTGGCCTTGGCTGTTGTTGATGCCGGCTGCGCCGAGCAACACATCGGCATCGGACTGGATGAGGCCAGCCGTGTTGCGGATGTCGGCGGTGGTGGACAGCGTCAGCTTGCCCAGCGCCAGAATGTCACCGCCCGTGTTGTCCACGGCAGCGGTGCGGGCGTTGACGCTCAGCTCGCCGGCGGCCACCAGCAGGCCGTCGCGGTTGTTCACTCCGGTGGCGGTGATGCGCAGCTCTCCGCCCTTGGCCGAGAGCTCGCCGGCGCCGTTGTCCACCGCTCCTGCAGCCTCAAGGCTCAGGCTGGTTGCGCTCACCACGTTGGAAGAGCGGGTGTCGATGGAGCCGGTGCTGGTCATGGTGGCGCTGTGTGCGCTGCTTTGGCTGTTGCTCACGTCCACACCGGCACCACGCAGGGCCATGGCACCAGCAGCAAGGTTCTTGCCCGTGGCCACCAGTTCACCGATGGTGGTCACACTCAGGGCTGCTGCACCAACCGCAAACGGCTTGAGAGTGCCGTCATTGTTCACGCCCGCCACCAGGTTGCCGCTGCTGCTCAGGTCCCCGGCTGTGATGGTCAGGTTGCCTGCAGCAGCAACTGTGCCGGTGTTGCTCAGGGTTTGATCGACGTCCAGCTGAGCCGTGCTGGCCGACTGAATTTCTCCGGCGTTGGTCAGGCGCTCGGTTTGCACGCGCAGCGGGCCTTGGGTGTAGAGCTGTGCGCCCTGCGCCTGGCTGTGCTCGTTGCTGATCAGGGTCGCGGTGTTGACCACCACCGCACCGCCATTCAACCGCACGGACGTGGTGTGCACATCCAGGGTCGCCGCTTGCAGGGCTCCTTTGCTGTTCTCCAGGAGTTGGCCCCGTGCCACCACACTCTGGGCACGAACGTTGCCGGCGTTGATCAGCGTCTCGGTGGTGTTCAGATTGAGTTCGCCGGCACCGGCCAGGGTAGCTGCACCGCTGTTGTTCAGGGTGCCCGTCACGCTGATGAGGCCGTTGGCCAGGGGTGCGGGCACGGGAGCAGGCACAGGAGCTGGTGCGGGTGATGGTGATGGTGATGGTGAGGGCGCTGGAGCCGGACTGGGTGACGGTGCGGGGGATGGTGCTGGTGCCGGCGAGGGAGCCGGAGCAGGTGCAGTACTGGATGCCTGAACCGCCCCGATGGCCGCGCCTTGTGTGTTGTTCAGCGTCGCAGTGTTCACCCCCAGTGCCTGCGCGCCGCTTTGCCAGATGGCCCCACTGTTGTTCAGGGTGGCCACCGCCACGTCCAGGCGCTGCGCGTCGATCTGGCCCGCGTTGCTCAATTCACTGGCACGGATGTTGGCTTCCAGCCCGGCGCGCATTGCTCCGCTGTTCTCCACGGCCGTGCGAGCGCCTTGCTTGCCACTGTGCAGGTTAAGGTTTCCGGCTGCGAGAACGCTGCCCGTGTGGGTCTGAGCCTGGGCACTCTGGATGTGAACACCCCCTCGGGCGGATTCGATGCGCCCGGCCGAGCTGAGCCAGCCGTTGGCATCGATGTGAATGTCACCAACACTCGCACTCAGGGTGCCGTGGTTGCGCACACCCAGCCCAGCCTCGGTGCCCACCAGGCGGATCTGCCCGGCGTACATGCCGCCCAGAGCGGCCACGTCCAGCGCGAAGGCCGGCGCGCTGCCCACACTCGAACCCGCTGCCAATGGGGTGATGGCTGAGATGTCGGCCGACACGTCGTTCACACCGGCCACCGCCGTGAGC
>JANPKR010000144.1:0-5387 GCA_031426175.1 Hydrogenophaga sp.
CCAGCCCCACGAACAGGCCGCCCAGCGCGCCGCCCACCGAGAGCATCAGATAGAACAGCGTGAGGTGGCGCACGGGCGGGCGCCGGCGCACCAGCTCGCCGTGGCAGACCATGCAGAACACGAACACCGACGCGCACAGCAGGGCCACGAGCACCGGCACGTCCAGGCCCTGGTTCATGGCGAAGTCCAGCGCCACGAAGGCCAGCGGCAACGCCAACCACAGGAAGAACGGGCGCACGTAGTAGCGCGGCGCGTCAAAACACAAGATGAAGCTCAGCAGGTACAGCGCCAGCGGCAGCACCCAGAGAAAAGGCACGGGCGCCACGTCTTGCGTGAGGTGGCGGGTGATGGCCAGCAGCAGCATCGAGGCGGTGGCCGCCAGGCCCACCCACATGAGGCATTCGCGCCAGCCAGGGCGGGGCGTGTCGTCCAGCGGTCGGGTGGCGGTGGTGGTGTCGTTCTGCCGCTGCAGGGTGTAGGCCGCTGTGGCCACGCACACCAGCACGAACAGTGCGTACCCGGTGGACCACACCCAGGCCTGTGGCTTCACCGCCAGCATCGGCTCCACCAGTACCGGGTAGGAGAGCAGGGCCAGCATGGACGCCAGGTTGGACAGCGCATAGAGCCGATAAGGCTGTACGCCCTGGCTCACGAAGCTGCGGGCGTACCAGGCCTGCATGAGCGGGCCGGTGGTGGAGAGCAGCAAATAGGGCACACCCACCGTGGTGGCCAGCACGCCGAGCACGCTCCAGGTGGGGTAGGCCTGGGCATCGAGCTTCCATGACAGGTCGGCCACCACCGGCAGGGTGGCCAGGCTCAGCAGCAGCAGCGCGCCATGGACCCAGGGCTGGCGCCGCGTGCTCACCTTTTCGTGCAGCAAGTGCACATAGGCGTAACCCAGCAACAGCTCCACCTGGAAGAACACCATGCACAGCGTCCACACCGACGATGAGCCACCGAACCACGGCAGGATCATCTTGGCCACGACGGGCTGGATCTGGAACAGCAGGAAGGCTGAGAGAAAGACCGTGGCAGCAAAGAGCGGCATGGGCGTGCGTGGCGAGCCTGAGGTGGTGCAGTATGGCCGCGCGGCTGCACGGCCCGCCGTCGCGTGTGTTCAGGTGTGGCGCTGCAGAAACACAGCGATTGCCTCGTTCACCGGTTCAGGGTGCGTGATCGGCCCCATGTGGCCGAGCCGCGCGAACACCACATGCTCCGCGCGCGGCAGCGCGCTCAGCAGCCGACGCGCCACGCCGTGTGCCGACGCGGTGGAGCGAGCGCCCGTCATGAGCAGCACTGGAATATCGAGGGCGGCGAACGCCGACAGCGGCGTGGGTTCCGTCATCAAGGCGTGGGCCCAGCGGCGGACGTTGACCGTGGAATTCGCGATCGCCGGCTGGCGCTCGGGCGGTGTGGCGTCCCAGCTGCCATGGCCCATCCAGTAGTCGATGAAGCACTTCGCGGCCAGGTTCCTGTCGCCCGCGTCCAGCGCGGTGGCCGCGGCGGCCACCGCGTTGCGGATACCGTCGGCTTCGTTGGGCGCGGGTCCATCGGCTTCGATCAGCGAGAACAGCGTGGGCTCGTACAACACCAGTGCGCGCACGCGCTGCGGCTGCTGCAGTGCCGCGATCAGCGCCACGGCCGCTCCATAAGAATGGCCGACCAGGCTGAAGGTGTCACCAGCCTTGGCGAACACCGGATCGAGAAACGCCACCTCGTCATCCAGCGCAATCGTGCGGTCCGAAGGCCACTCGGGGCTGGAGCCGGAGCCGTACGAGTCTGGCGCCAGCACGCGGTGGCGGGGCGCCAGCCGTGCCATGAGCGCACGCCACTGGCCGCCATGGCTGGCGTTGGAGTGCAGGCAGATCACGGCCGGGCCGGCGCCGGCTTCGCGGAAGTGGGGCTGGGCATCGGGCATCGTGGTCTCCTGGACGGGCTGTGGCGCATGCTAACGGCTGGCTGGCGGTGACAATCGCGCCATGTTGCTTCGCACCGTCTTCCTCGTGCTCGCACTTTCTCCGGCGGCGCGCCCGGTGTTGCCCGGCGCACGAACGACACGGTGTGGCGCGAGATGCTGGACATCGCGTCCGCCCCCACGCCACCCGGCGACACCTTCACCACACCGCCCGCCAGGTCGATGCGCGGCGGCGCAGCGCTTACCGCAAGCAGGTGCGGCAACTCAAGGCCGCGCTGAGATCCGCGCCCCTCGACACCCGAGTGGCTGCTGAGCCATTCCTTCAAGCTCAACAGCCGCCAAGGGCTCGTGCTCTCTATCGGCTGCTGCAGCAACCACGCCTCGCGCGCGCGACGCGATGTGGGAGACATCACCGTCACGATCCCGGCTGTTGCCCTCAAGTCTTTGCTCACGCCCCACGGCCGCGCTGTCGTGCTGTCGTGCTGTCGTGCTGTCGTGCTGCAACAGGGCAATGCGCCGCCGCCGGTCGACAAGGCTGGCCTCGCACCAGCCGGGCAGTGAAGTGCACGCGGTTGAGCGAACTGCGATCCAGGTTCTCTTGGAACGCCAGATCGAAGGAGCACGGTGGCTGGCATGTGCTTCAGCAAGGCCGCTGCCAGCGTTTGCCGAGGACCACTCAGTGACGGTGTTCAAGCGTTCGGTCTCGGGAAAGCTCCGTACGAACTGGATGGTCGGCTGCTGTGGGCCCGGCACAGTCGGTCAGCTTGCCAACTGAGTGACAGTCGCAGCGCCAGGGACATTGTGGGGTTTTGGCAGTGGAAGGCTCCAGCAGGCATGCAGCCGAAGGTGCGCCCCTCCTTTTTCCTCTTCCAAACCCCACATTCGACCGCCGTCAGACACGGCGAACTTGCAAGCCAGGTCTGGAAGACTCAAGCCAACCGGCGGCTTTCAGTTGGACAAATCGGTGTCGAATTTATTCACACAGAATGTGTAGGCTCTCTCTTGAAAAGTTCGCAAGTCTTTGAATCTGGACATGATTTTTCAAGAATTGGAGGCGGCTCGTTTGTTGCTAAGGGAGATTGCTTGAAACCCGTTCAAGCACCCGGGTTCATTTGTTGTTCCCTGGTTATTCATAACTAGAAAGTTGGAGCAATATGAAACTTCTCATTCCCGGAGCCTTGCCGATTGCGCTCGCAGCCATTGCCGCTGTGAGTTCAGCAACTGCGGCTCCCACTTCCATCCTCTTCGTCGGCAACAGCTACACCTTTGGCCGAACCGATGGTTCCTTGAATCCTGATGGCACCTTGAATTTGACGAATCAGGTGCTGACCTACAACGCTGCAAATGTGCGCGATCTCTCCGCGCCACGGGGTCCTGATCTGGTCGTTGGAGGTACGAATGCCAGCACACCCAAGTTCACCGATTTGACGGGTACAAACTCATACCCTGCCGGCGTGAACAACCCGTCGGGCGTCCAGGGCAATTCTTACTCACCGCACACCCAGACCAACACCTGGGGCGGCACCGCAGGCATCTTCAAACAATTCACAGTCCAGGCAGGGCTTGATTACGACGTGGCCCTGTCCACCCGCAATGCGGCCTCTCTGCGCGGCCATTTGCTCAACACGGCCAACAGCAACTGGGACTTGCGCGGCAACATCAGCAGCCAGCAATGGGGCAGCATCGTGCTGCAGGATCAAAGCGACGAAGCCTTGGCTCCAAAGACTGTCACCACAGACTCCGCAGGCAGACCCTTGAACGTTGGAACCAGTGGTGTTTTGGGGTCCAATTTCCCATCGGTCAGGGCCTATGTCGACCTGATCGAAGATTGGGTACACACCGGAAAGGTGACCATTGCTCAGGGCCTGGCCGCCGTCACGAGCTACATCGAACGTGACATGTTCCGCGCGCAGTACCGTCCTCCTGGTGGAAACAACGCCGCTGCAGATGCTGCCTGCCAAGCTGCAGGCGGAGGAAACTTCTGTACCAGCACCACCCCCCGCGATCTGGGGGAGAACGTGAACGCCAACCTTGCTACCAGGATCTACTTGCAAGAGACATGGGCGCGCCCCGATCTGATCAATTCACCTGGCGCAAAGACCATCAACCCCGTCACCGCGAAGGCCACCTACGATACCAACACACCGGCACCAAGCTACTTCGGGTCGCTGGAGGAGATGACGGAACAGATGAGGTTGGCGATGTTGAGCGTCCGTGATTACGCGGACGATGATGGCTCCTCGGGGATCAAGGGAATCATCCCGACGGGCCAAGCCTTTTTGCGTGCTGTGCAAGACGGTGTGGCCACGCGCAACATGTACGCCACCGACGCGGGTACCGACGGCCTGATAGACCTTTGGTTCAACGACGGCACCCATCCAAGCAAGTGGGGCTCATACCTGAGCGCTCTGACTGTCTTTGGCTCGGTCACCGGATTGGACCCGCAATCGCTGGGCTATCACGAATGGGCAGCCAGAGATCTCGGCATTTCCGGTGAAGACGCCTATGCATTGCAGCAGATTGCAGCGGCAAGCCTTGGCTTTCAAAAAGTCCCGGAGCCAGGGAGCTTGGCGCTTGTTTTGGCAGGCGTCGGCATGATGGGTGTTGTGGCCCGTCGCCGCAAGTTGAGAGCACCCAATCGGTTGAACTGAGCGGGTCTCGGCACTCCAAGGACAAGCGATCCTGGCCCATGCCTGGCTGGGGTTGCTCCTTCGCTTGCACGCTGCGCTGAATTGCCCAAAGGTTGTGGTTTGTCAGGCTTGCGGTTTGGTGTGGGAACCAGCCGAACCTCTGAAAAGCTGCCAGCACCAGTCCCAGCTTTCGGGACGTGCCTGACCCACTGAAGTTCACAGTGAATGGCCGACAACAGCCCAATGCAGGTGCAAAGCCAGCCATCGCGACCGGATTTTGTAGGCCGATGAAAGAAGTCCAGTCATCGTCATCGCTGGTCGCTGCCCATGCAGTGGGTGGCGACCCGGGTGGGGAGCTCGTTGCGTGCCCGGTCTTGGTGAAGAAGCCGCCGTGCGTACGGAAGCCCTTGAAAGGCTGGTGATGGACGCTGCGGCCTTTGGAGGCCACGCGCGAGAACCACTCAGTCCGGTCTGAAGGGGACAACCAACGCATTGCGCTGGCCATCTCTTTCGGGGCGACCCCATGGATCCTCTGCTGACCTGGTGCAAGCAAAAGTGGCTGTAGCCCGCGTTCCACTGAAGACTCGGCTGGGCAAATTTCAAACGCTGCGGGGAGCATCGTCCGAACAATAGGGGTTAGCTGCTATGGACCATGCTCAGCTCTCGCAAAACAATCGGGCTTGCTCAACACGTTGAAAACGGCCCCATGCACACACCAAAGAAGAACAACCTGAACCTGGCCTGGCTCGGCGCTGCCGTCCTGGGATTGACCGGATGCGCCAGCATGCCTGCGCCCTCCGTTGAAGTTGCGCCCGTTGCGCAAGCTTGCCCGGCGGGGGTGC
>JANPKR010000145.1:0-7809 GCA_031426175.1 Hydrogenophaga sp.
CACTCTGTCGATCGAAAAGGATGCGCGCCAGCCTCGCGTGGCGCGCCTGTTGCTCAACCGCCCCGAGCGCCTCAATGCCATCAACGACGAAATGCCGCGCGAGATCCGCGCTGCGGTGGACTGGGCCAACGCCGACGACGAAGTGCACGTGATCGTGGTTGAAGGTGCGGGCAAGGGTTTCTGTGGCGGCTACGACCTCTCGCAGTTCGGCGAGGGCGAGATCGACCATCCTTGTCAGCAGGAGCGCGCGCCCTGGGACCCGATGGTCGACTACGCCTACATGAAGCGCAACACCGAAGATTTCATGAGCCTGTGGCGCAGCCCCAAGCCCACCATCGCCAAGGTGCATGGCGCGGCGGTGGCTGGTGGCAGCGACATCGCGCTGTGTTGCGACCTGCTGGTGATGGCCGAGGACGCCCGCATCGGCTACATGCCCACCCGCGTCTGGGGCTGCCCCACCACCGCGATGTGGACCTACCGTCTGGGCGCCATGCGTGCCAAGGAGATGATGTTCACCGGCAACGTGATCGACGGCCGCACTGCGGCTGCCTGGGGTCTGGCCAACGAGGCCGTGCCGGTGGACCGGCTGGAGGCCGTGACGATGGCGCTGGCCGAACGCATCGCCGGCGTGCCGCGCTCGCACCTGGCCATGCACAAGATGGTGGTCAATCAGGTCATGCTCACCATGGGGCTGGAGCAGACGCAGATGATGGCCACCGTGTTTGACGGCATCACGCGCCACAACCCCGAGGGCGTGTGGTTCCGCCGCCATGCGCAGGAGGCCGGGTTCAAGGATGCGGTGCAGTGGCGAGACAGTGGCAAACCGATCCCCGAAGGCGATGAAGCCCGCGCGCTGATCCGCGACATGGAAACCCGCAAGCCTTTGAAGCAGGAGAAATGAAACAGCGTGTACGGTGCATCTCGTTACCCCTCTTACGGAACCACCCCGAATGTAAGCACCGCCGCACTTAGCATGACTGCTTCACTTTTTGAAGGAGCTGGCATGGCACTGCACTTTGGCAAACGCGACAACGATCAACCCAAAACCCTGAACCAGGGCATGGCAACACCGCGCTATGGGCAAAGCACCGGCGGTATTGTGACCCCATCGCAACCGCCCGCAACGGCCGCGACCACACCGGACGTGGAGCTGCCCTCCACCCCGTCCATGGCCCAGTCGGGCGCCACCAGCCTGCCCGAAGGCGGCAGCAAGCTGACCGTGGGTCCGAACATCAAACTCAAGGGTGTGGAGATCACCGATTGCGACACGCTGGTGGTGGAAGGCCTGGTTGAGGCCACGATGGACTCGCGCGTGATCCAGATCGCCCAGCAGGGTGAATTCAAGGGATCGGCCGAGATCGACATCGCCGAGATCCGCGGTGTCTTCGACGGCAACCTGACCGTGCGCAACAAGCTGGTGATCTATTCCACCGGCAAGGTGACCGGTCGCATTCGCTACGGCAAGGTGGTGATTGAAGAAGGCGGCCAGCTCTCCGGCGACATCGAATGCTCGGTGAGCGCGGGCAACAAGGTGGGCAGCAAGCACGCCATGGCGCTGGCAGCCTGACCGCCCACTTGGATCCTGCGCAGGGCCAACATGGCCCTGCACATGGCTCCGAGCCTTTGCCGTGCCCGCATGGCAGCGGTATGCTCGGGTGCATGTACGCCGAGTTTTTCGGGCTCAAACAGAGCCCGTTTTCCATTGCACCGGACCCACGCTACCTCTTCATGAGCGAGCGTCACCGGGAGGCATTGGCGCATCTGCTCTACGGCATTCGGGGCGGCGGCGGTTTCGTCCTGCTCAGTGGCGAAATCGGCGCTGGCAAGACCACTGTGTGCCGCTGCTTCCTCGAACAGCTGCCCGAGAACTGCCGGGTCGCCTACATCTTCAATCCCAAACTGACCGTCAGCGACCTGCTCAAGACGATCTGCAGCGAGTTTCACATCGAGGTGAGGCACGAGGGCATCGGCCCGGCCACCATCAAGGACCACCTTGATCCGCTCAACGCCTACCTGCTGGCCAGCCACGCCCGGGGCGAGCGCAACGTGCTCATCATCGACGAGGCGCAGAACCTCACGCCTTATGTGCTGGAGCAGCTGCGCCTGCTGACCAACCTGGAGACCAGCGAGCGCAAGCTGCTGCAGATCATCCTGATCGGTCAGCCCGAGTTGCGCACCATCCTGGCCAAGCCCGAACTCGAACAACTCGCTCAGCGGGTGATTGCGCGTTTTCACCTCGGCACGCTCGACAAAGCCGAGACCTTGCAATACATCCAGCACCGCATGCAGGTGGCTGGTTTGCGGGGGCCGTTGCCCTTCTCCCGTCAGGCCGTGGCGCGCATCCACGACCTGGCACGTGGCGTACCGCGGCGCATCAACCTGCTGTGCGACCGGGCGCTGCTGGGTGCCTACGCCAGCGGCGTGCCGCAGGTGGCGGCAGCGGTGGTCGACAAGGCCGCACGCGAGGTGTTCGAGGGTGAGGTGGCTGGCACACCCACACACGGATCACCAACGCGCCTCCAAGCCCTGCCAGGCTGGCTGGGCACGCTGGGGGCTGGCGCTCTGGGCGGCGCACTGGTGGCTGGGGCATTGTTCTGGTGGTGGAGCACGTCACAGCCGGCGGCCCGGCCGCTGGAGTCCGGCGCTGCGGCCATGAGCGCACCGTTGGTTGCCGCCGAAGCCCTTCCCAAGTCCGAAGCGCCGACGCCGGTGGCGACCAGCGCGCCGATCCAGGCCGACCCTGCACCCGATCCGACCCGCCCCCCCATGGAAGGCGCACCGGCGCTCAGTGCCTTGATCAGCAACGAGACCGCCGCGTGGCGCGAACTCGGTCCGCTCTGGGGGCAAGCGCTGAGCATTGGCGAAGCCTGTGCCACCGCGCTCGAGCACCAGTTGCAGTGCTATCGCACCGACCGCATGACCCTCAACGGGCTGCGCCAGCTCAACCGACCCGGCATCCTGGTGCTGCGCGCCGACGGGCAAGGGACCGGCCGTGCACTGGTCACGGCCATGACCGTTGACAGCGTGACCCTGCAGGCGGGCGAACAACAATGGCGCCTGCCCCTGACCGCGCTCGCGGGCTTGTGGCGTGGCGAGTTCGCCACCCTGTGGCGCACGCCGCCAGGTCAAAGCGGCCGCCTGGTCGATGGTCTGGAAGGACCGGCAGCCCTGTGGCTGGGTGAACGCATTGCCAACCTGCAGGCGCAAGGCCGTGTTCCACCATCGGCCAGCAGTCTGGATGCGCGTGTCAAGGCGTTTCAGCTATCACAAGGTGTGGACGCCGCCGGCGTGGCCGGGCCCGTGACCTTCATGCAGGTCAACCTCGCCAGTGGCGTCGAAGAGCCCAGGCTCTTCGCCCTCAAGCCCTGAGCCATCGTCCCGCGTCCACCCTCATCGAATCGCATGTCCTACATCCTCGACGCACTTCAACGGGCCGAAGCCGAGCGCGAGAGGGGCCGCGTGCCCGGGCTCAAAAGCCAGCTCGTACCCCCACCGGGGCGAGAACGCACCAGGGGCACCACCCTTCGCCCCTGGCATGCGCTCGCGGGCCTGGTCGTGCTGTTGGCCGTGGTCAGCTTCTGGTGGTGGATGAGCGCTGAAGCACCGGCAGTGCCTGCCAGCGCCCCGCCGCCGTTGGAGCGGCCCGAAGTCTCGAACGCGGTACCGCAGGTCGCGCCGGTCCAGCCCCCGGTGCCAGCGAGCAGCCCGCAACCGATCGCAACCCTGGCGGAGCCGGTCCAGCCCATCCTGGCGCCGTCCCGCCCGGCGCCGACGACCACCAAGCCAACCGCAGCGACCTCAACACCCGCCACGCCATCGGCACCTGTTGCGGCGACCGATGCCAAACCGTCTGCACCGGCACCCGCACCAGCACCCGCACCCGCAGCCACCAACGCCGCCGTACCGACATTCGGCGAACTCTCAGCCGAAGCCCGCGCACAGCTGCCCGCTGTCAACGTGAGCGGCTCCACCTACTCGCAAAACCCGGCGCTGCGCATGTTGATCGCCAACGGCAAAGTGGTGCAGGAAGGCCAGGATATTGCGCCCGGTCTGCGACTGGAAACCATCGGTCCGCGCAGCGCGGTGCTCAACCACCAGGGCCTTCGTTACAGCATTGGCTACTGAGGCATGCAGCAGGTCAACGCCCATGCTGTGCTGGAGGTTCGAGGGCTGCATTTCAGCTGGCCAGGCATCCCGCTGTTTCGTGACCTGAACCTGGTGCTTCCGGCGGGCGTGTCGATGGTGCGCGGAGACGAAAGCAGCGGCAAGACCACGCTCTTGCGCCTGCTCTCGGGCGACTTGTCCGCCAGCAGCGGATCCATCGTGTTGTCTGGCCGTGCAAATCAACCGCTGAGCATGCAGGTGTTTCGCACACAGCCACGCAGCGATGCGCTCGATGCGATCAGCGCCCGGATGTGGTGGGACAACCTGCCAACGCAACACCCGAACTTCAACGCACGCCTGGCGTGCGAACTGGCCTGCGGATTTGCGCTGGAGCCGCACATCGAGAAGCCGATGTACATGCTCTCTGCGGGCAGCAAACGCAAGGTCTGGCTGTGCGCAGCCTTTGCAGCTGGCACGCCCCTCACGCTGATCGACGAGCCTTTCGCCGCGCTGGACGTGGCGTCGATCCGGTTTCTGCACGGCCTGCTGGAGGAAGCCTCCAACCACCAAAGTCAGGCCTGGATGCTCGCTGATCACACGGTGCCCGATGGGCTCGAGTTGAAGACCCAACTGGTGCTGCCGACACCTGATTGATTTTCACTATTCAGTTCTGCGACATGGCCATCGCCAAAGTCGACATGGACGCCGGCGAGGTGCGCTTTTAAATTTCTTCCATCGACACAACAGTCAACGGAGGAAGTTCATGCCATCCCACACCCCCGCTCGCACGGCCAACAGCGCTTTCAACACCGGCTTTCGCGAATGGCTGCGCAAGATAACTTCCACCACGGACGATGCAACCAAACTGGCCTGTGAACAACTCCGGCTGGAGCAGGTGAAGAAGCTGGTTGGGGATCTGCTGGGCGCTCATGTGTCGGACATGTCCGCCCGCGACCTCCGGGTCTACCTGAGAATCGTGATGGCGTCGCAGATCGAGAGCGTTCGCGAGGTGCGTTTTGAGTGCTTTGACCTGATGTGCCGCAAGATCAGCGAGCCAGTGGCCGTGCGCCAACTGCGGCATCTGGACAACCTGATTGCATGAATGCCGCATCCCGCCTTATCGCAAGCCCAGCCCCGCAGAGCCCGGCGGGGCGGCATTGCCGGACATCGGCTCTTCAGCCACCGCGGACAAGAACTCACGCAATTGCAGACGCAGCCACCGATGGGGCTTGCTGTTGTGGGTGCGCTGGTGCCAGATCATGTTGACCGGCATCGTGGGCCACTCAAAGTCGGTCGGCAGGGGAACGCTGCGAATGCGCGGATTGCTGCGTTCGAGCTGCCAGGCTTGCTGACGGCTGGTGGTCACCAACCGGTCGGTGCGGGCCAGCAGCTCCGAGCACAGGTGCCATGAATTCACGATGGTCGTCTTGCGCGGTGGAAAACCGCGCGATTCGAGCTCCACGTCGATGGGGCTGCGGCGACCGCCATGGCGCTTGAGGAACGTGATCAGCAAATGCTCCTCGGCCTGGTACTGCGCGAGCGTAAGTGTGTCGCGGATGCGGGGATGGTCCACACTCACGCAGCAGTGCGTGATGTGGAAATGTTTGACAGTCTCCCTGTACAGGTCGCGTGCATCGGCCGGTGGTTCGTAGTGGCTGCACACCACATCCACCGCACCGTCGCGCAATGCCGCCACATCGGCCGGCCCGTTGGCAGGAGCGTGGATGTCCAAGCCCAGCCGGGGCGCCTTGCGCGTGATGCTGCGGTAGAGCTCGGCGAGCTCGGTTTCACCAAAGGCGTCATAGCACGACATGATGATGTGCGAGTCGCAATCCAGCGGATTGAAGACCCAGGCGTTGTTGCTCACGTCTTTCCACAGGTCGACCATCTGCTGGAACACACCGTAGGCGCCGTCGGCATACGGTGTGAGCTGGTAACGGTTCTTTTCGCGCACACACAGATCGTCGTTGAGCACGTTGCGCAAGCGGGTGAGCGCCTGGCTGGCGGCCGAAGGCGTGATGTTCATGCGGGAAGCCGCTTCGGTCAGGCTCTGGCTTTCGATGAGCTCGCAAAACAAGGCCAGCTGTTTGATATCGACGTTTTTCATGTTTCCACTTTCCCTGTGCGGCACGCTGGGCAATCATACTTTTGAACTACATGAGGGCCGTGTCGATGAAAGACATGCGGCCAAAAAAACACGTTCAGTGGTGTAAGGAGCGGTCGCGGCCGTCGACTACCGCAAAGGTGGTTGCGCGGTGCACCACCGCTGTCACACCCACCGAAAGGTCCGCTCCATGAAACCTCTGCTCCTTGCCGCCGCAGCGTCCGCTGCCCTGGGCAGCACCTTGCTCACCCCCGTCGCATTCGCCCAAATGTCACTCGCTGAATCGCAGGTCAATGCTCTCGAGGGCCTGGCTGGTCCACAGCCCGGCTCGCGCCGTTCGGGCGCCAAAGGCATCTGCGCCAGCGGTCACTTCATCGGCAATGCTGCCGGCCGCGATCTTTCGCGCGCATCGGTGTTCAAGGGCGACAAGATTCCCGTGGTGGCCCGCTTTTCGGTCGGCGGCGGCAGCCCCAAGGCGAGCGACAAGGCGAAATCGGTTCGTGGTCTGGCGCTGGCGTTCCAGCTGCCTGGCGGAGAGCAATGGCAAATGGCCAACATCTCCGCGCCGGTGTTTTTCGTGAGCAAACCCGAGCAGTTCGCGCCCTTCGTGCAGGCCCGCACCGCTGACCCGGCCACGGGCAAGGCTGACCCCGAAAAAATCAAGGCTTTCAGCGCTGCGAATCCGGACACCACGCGCCAAGGCGCGTACCTGGCGTCAGCACCTGTCCCGGCAAGCTACGGTGCCGTGAATTATTGGGGAGTGAACGCCTTCGAGTTTGAAGCCGCACCCGGCAAGAGCCGCTTTGCCCGCTGGCAGTTCGTGCCCGAAGCCGGCGTGCTGGGCCTGACCGAAGACCAGCTCAAAACCATGGGCGACGAATTCCTGGCCGGCGAGCTGCGCGAGCGCGTGGGCAAGGCCCCGGTGTCGTTCGACTTCCGCTTGCAATTGGCCGAGGCCGGCGACAACCTGACCGACCCGACCCTGACCTGGCCCGACGCGCGCACCGTGGTCTCGGCCGGCAAGCTGGTGATCGACAAGGTGGCTGATGGCATGGGCGGCGCCTGCGACGCCATGACCTTCAACCCGCTGGTGCTGCCCGCCGGCATCAAACCCTCGGCCGACCCGGTGCTGAATGCGCGCGCCGCGCCGTACGCGATCTCGCTGGGCCGCCGCCTGGGCGAAAAGGCCAAGCAATAACGCGGGCCAGTTCAGGGCGGGCCTTCAGCGCCCGCCCAGCCCCATCGCGCGCGAGATCACCTCTTTCATGATCTCGTTCGTGCCGCCGTAAATGCGCTGCACGCGCGCATCGGCGTAGGCCCTGGTGATCGGGTATTCCCACATGTAGCCGTAGCCGCCAAAGAGTTGCACGCACTCGTCCATCACCTTGCACTGCAGGTCGGAGCACCAATACTTGGCCATGCTGGCGGTGGCGGTGTCGAGCTGGTCCACCGCCACCAGCTCGCAGCATTTGTCGACGAACACGCGTGCCACCTGCACCTCGGTCTGCAACTCGGCGAGCTTGTAGCGCGTGTTCTGGAACGCAGCCACCGCCTGGCCGAACACCTTGCGGTCTTTGGTGTAGTCCACCGTCCAGTCGATG
>JANPKR010000146.1:0-3925 GCA_031426175.1 Hydrogenophaga sp.
CCATCAGCAAACAATTCGTTGAAGTGCTGATGGCGCCGGGCTACACGCCCGAAGCGTTGGAAGTGTTCAAGGCCAAGGCCAATGTGCGCGTGCTCGAAATCGCGCTGCCACCCGGTGGCCCCACCCCATGGGACAAAGGTCTGAACCTCACCGACATCAAGCGCGTCGGCTCGGGCCTGCTCATGCAGTCGGCCGACAACCACGTGCTCACCCGTGCCGATCTCAAGGTCGTGACGAAGCTGCAGCCCACCGAACAACAACTCGACGACCTCATGTTCGCGTGGACTGTGGCCAAGTTCGTCAAGTCCAATGCCATCGTGTTCTGCAAGGACGGCATGACCATGGGTGTGGGTGCGGGCCAGATGAGCCGGCTCGACTCGGCCCGCATCGCCAGCATCAAGGCGGGCCACGCCAAGCTGTCGCTGCAGGGCACGGCCGTGGCGAGTGACGCTTTCTTCCCGTTCCGCGACGGTCTCGACGTGGTGGTCGACGCCGGCGCGAGCTGTGTGATCCAGCCCGGAGGATCGATGCGGGATCAGGAGGTGATCGACGCGGCGGATGAGCGCGGCGTGGTGATGGTCACCACCGGTGTTCGCCACTTCCGGCACTGAGCGTGCATGCCCAATAAAAAAGGCCGCTGGTTCACAGCGGCCTTTTTCTTGGGCTTCGCACGGCTTCAGCGTGGCAGCCCTTTGAACACCTCGCGCGCAGCCTCCACCGTGTCTGCGATGTCCTGCGCCGTGTGCGCCGCGCTCACGAAGCCCGCTTCGTACAAGGCCGGTGCGATGTACACGCCACGGTCCAGCAAGCCGTGGAAGAGCTGGTTGAACGTGGGGCCGTCGGTGGTCATCACCTTGGCGTAGTTCTGCGGCAGTTCATTGAACAGGAAGAAGCCGAACATGCCGCCCTGGCTGTCTCCGCACATGGTCACGTCTTCGGCGTGCGCGGCGGCGCTCAGGCCGTCCACCAGCGAACGCGTGGTGGCCGAGAGGTTTTCGTAGAAACCGGGTTTCTGGATCTCGCGCAGTGTGGCCAAGCCACAGGCCGTGGCCACCGGGTTGCCCGACAGGGTGCCCGCCTGGTACACGCCGCCCAGCGGAGCCAGCTGCTCCATCACCGCGCGCTTGGCGCCAAAGGCGGCCAGCGGCATGCCGCCACCGATCACCTTGCCCATCACCGTCATGTCGGGCTCGAAGCCGGGGATGAGCTTCGCGTAGACGCTTTGCGCGCCGCCCAGCGCCACGCGGAAACCGGTCATCACCTCGTCGAAGGCCAACAGGGCGCCGTGTTGGGTACAGAGTTCGCGGCAGCGCTTCATGAAAGGCACGCTGGCGCGCACGAAGTTCATGTTGCCCGCGATCGGCTCGATCATCAGGCAGGCCACTTCGGGGCCGTGTTCAACGAAAGCCGCTTCGAGCTGTTCAACGTTGTTGTATTCGAGCACGATGGTGTGCTGCACCACCTCGGGCGGCACGCCGGCGCTGGTGGGGTTGCCGAAAGTGGCCAGACCCGAACCGGCCTTGACCAGCAGCGCATCCGCGTGGCCGTGGTAACAGCCTTCGAACTTGATGATCTTCTTGCGGCCGGTCGCGCCGCGCGCCAGCCGGATGGCGCTCATGCCGGCTTCGGTGCCCGAGCTCACAAGTCGCACCATGTCGATGCTGGGCACGAGTTTGATGATCTCTTCGGCCAACTCCACTTCACGCTCGGTGGGGGCCCCGTATGAGAAGCCTTCGAGCACGGCCTTCTGCACAGCTTCCACCACCGCAGGATGGCCGTGGCCGAGGATCATCGGACCCCATGAGCCGATGTAGTCGATGTAACGCTTGCCGTTGGCGTCCCAAAAGTACGCACCTTGCGCCCGTTGCACAAAACGCGGCGTGCCTCCCACCGCGCGGAACGCGCGCACCGGTGAATTCACACCGCCCGGAATCAAGACTTTGGCGCGGTCAAACAGTTGCTGGTTGCGATCAACAGTGGTCATGGGGCGGCTGCGTTGGTAGGGAAACACGCGCAGCGTTGCGCGCGAGGGGGTCAGTGGCGGGTGGTGTCCAGAGGAAAATCGTCGGCGTCGAGCGTGCTGTCGGAGGCAGGCTCGGTTGCTCCGTCTTCACCTGTTTCATCGTCCTCGTGCGCCCAGAATAGCCGGTCGGGCACAGCGTGGCCCATGCCAGGTTGAAAGCCCGCATCAAGGCATTGGTCGAGATAGGTGAGCGCCTCGGCGCAGGCCGCCTGGAGATCGCTGCCGCCAGCGATCAGCGCGCACAGGGCTGCCGAGAGCGTGTCGCCCGCGCCGGTGAAGGTGGCCTCGAAGCGTTCGTAGCGCGCTGTGGCCAGCACCGCTTCGGGCGAGGCCAAGTGGCTTTCCAGGTACTGGTCGGCCGCGTTGAAGCCTGTGACCAGCGTGTAAGGCACGCCGTGCACGGCGGCTGCGCGGGCCACGTCGCGTGGGCTGGGTGGACGATCACCTTCCCACTCTGGCAGCAGCCAGCGGCACAGCGTGCTGTGGTTGCCCACCAGCACGGTTGTCTGAGGCAGCAGCAGTTCGGCACTCGCGTCGAGGTAGGTCTCGATCGCGAGTTCATCCCACCAGGACAAGTCGGGCATGTAGGCAATGACGGGCACATCCGAGTAATCGGCGGTGATTTCGGCCACGACACTGAGGTTTTCTGGGTTGCCCACAAAGCCAACCTTGAAGGCCTGTACCGGCATGTCCTCCAGCGCGCAGCGCGCCTGGTCGGCCACGGCTTCTTCGTCGAACGCAAAGTGATCGTGTATGTCGGACGTGTCGCGCACGTAGGTGCCGGTGACGACCGCAAGCACATGCACGGATGCGCTCGACATCGCTGTGATGTCGGCGCTCAGGCCACCCGCGCCGCTGGGGTCGTTGGCGTTGAACACCATCACGCAGGGCAAAGTTGCCTCGCCCGGTGGAGTGAGCGCCGCTGGTGTTGTTTTTTCGGGTGTATCGGGCATGGGCTGAGAGAGGGACCGAATTCGTGTGGAAGATGCCCGCAGAATGATCCTGACGCTTCAAACAAGGCATTGTGCAGAAGCCAGAATCAGCTTCCGGCGGGCTGTACCTCGCTCGATACAATGCTTGCATTCTATGACAAGGCCCCCTATAACCATGACCGAAACCAAGACTTGGATGTGCCTGATTTGTGGCTGGATTTACGACGAAGCGCAAGGTGCTCCTGAGCACGGCGTGCCGGTCGGAACTCCTTGGGCTCAGGTGCCGATGAACTGGACCTGCCCCGAATGTGGTGCACGCAAGGAAGATTTCGAGATGGTGCAAATCTGATCACCGGCGGCCGCTGGCGCCGAAACCGGCTACGGCATTCAAGTCACTTGCGTCCCACTTCCCGACCCATCCTCTGGAGCCTGTGAACCGTGAGCACAACACCCCCCTTGAAAGTTCTCGTCGTTGACGACAGCAACACCATCCGGCGCAGCGCCGAGATTTTCCTCAAGCAGGGTGGACATGAAGTCCTGTTGGCCGACGACGGATTCGATGCATTGGCGAAGATCAATGATTACCAACCAGACCTTGTGTTTTGCGACATCCTGATGCCGCGCCTGGACGGCTATCAGACCTGCGCCATCATCAAGCGCAATCTGAGGTTCGCCAACATCCCCGTGGTCATGCTGTCGTCGAAAGATGGCGTCTTCGACAAAGCCCGCGGGCGCATGGTTGGGTCGCAGGATTACCTCACCAAACCTTTCACCAAAGACCAACTGCTGCATGCCGTGCAGCAGTTCGGCGCCAACCTAGCCGGAGCTGCATGATGGCCATCCAGAAAATCCTCGTTGTCGATGATTCAAAAACCGAACTCATGGTGCTGTCCGATCTGCTGAGTAAAAACGGCTACAGCGTGCGGACCGCTGAGAATGCGGACGAGGCCTTCCGTCGCCTGGGAGAGGA